>JASHQG010000784.1 GCA_030037665.1 Acetobacteraceae bacterium | reverse complement strand
GGACTCCGCGCTCACCACTACACGGGCAATTCCCATGTCGCGATACCGAGCCATCTGGTCGTAATCCGCCTTGCCACCCCAGAGTGTCACCGGCACCGCAGCCGGATCACGGCCTGCCCCCAGCGCCATCTGCCGGAACTGTGGCAAAAACGCGCTGACATCTTCATATTGCGGGCGCGCGTGGTGCGGGATCCAGCCATCGCCATAACGGATCGCCCGACGCGCTCCATACGGAAACGCGCCGCCCACGATGACCGGCGGATGCGGTTTCTGCACCGGCTTCGGCCAGCACATCATCGGGTCGAAATCGACAAGTTCCCCGTGATACTCGGCGCTTTCCTCGGTCCAGATGCGCTTCATCGCCTCCACGCGCTCACGCATTAGCCGGAAACGATGTTTGAAGTCGGTGGTGCCATGATTGGCCATCTCTTCGGCGTTCCAGCCGCCACCGATGCCGAACAGAAAACGGCCGTTCGACACCTGGTCGATCGAGGCAACGAGTTTGGCTGTCTGAATTACGTCCCGCTGCGTCACCAGGCAGACGCCCGTGCCGATCTTCAGCCGCTCGGTCGCCGCTGCGGCGACGGCGAGTGTTACGAAAGGGTCCATCGCTTCGGCATATTTCCGCGGCAGCGGCCCGCCCTGCGGAAACGCCGAACGACGCGACAGCGGAATGTGCGAGTGCTCCGGCGCCCACAATGACTCGAACCCGCGCTGTTCCAGCGCGACCGCCAGTTCCACGACGGTCATCGAATAATCGGTGAAGAACATGCCCGCGCCGAAGTGCATTGGTGCCCCCTGCTTCCTGCGGCTGCCGAGTGTAGCCTGGAGCGGTGCGCCGCACGATTGGCCCCTTTCGGCCTATCCGCGCCTTTCCGGCCTGGCCTGTGGATCACGGCCTCGCCTGACCGAGAAGGTGCTCCTCGACATCGTGACGTCGGCGGTCACGGAGATTGATGGCGTTCGTCTGAAGGCCTCGAGAGTGCCGAGGTCTTGGCTACCCGCCCCACCGGTCGGTTGGATAGCGTGATGTGGCCATCTCGCAGGAACGTTGTCCGCGATTTCCTGGCCGCCTCCGATGCAGGCAGTCGTCACGCTGGCCGGTGGAGCAGGGGGAGGTACTGACAGGCAAGTCACGGCGCGGCTAGAATTCGCTCATGAATGATGCATCGCTCACCGTCGGCGCAATCGACTGCGACATCCATCCCGGGGTGCCGGACCTTAAGGCTCTGCTGCGTTACATGGAGCCGTTCTGGCAGGAATCGTTCGTCGCGCGCGGCCTCGACGGCTTCGACATGATGAGCTATCCGCTGAACGCGCCGATCACCTGCCGGCCCGACTGGCGCGTTTCGGGCAAGCGACCCGGCGGTGATCTCGGGGCGATGCAGCGCGATGCGCTGGACCATTTCGGCATGAGTCTGGCGATCTGCAATCCGCTGACCGGCGGTCAGGTCGCGGTCAGCGAGTCGATGGGCGCGGCAATATGCGGCGCGGTAAATGACTGGGTCATCGAGAACTGGCTGAATCAGGATCCACGCCTGCGCGCTTCGATCGTCGTGCCGGCGCAGGCGCCGTACATGGCTGTGGAGGAAATAGAGAAGCGCGCCGGCGATCGTCGTTTCGTGCAGATCCTGATGCCGGTCGCCTGCGAGATGATGCTCGGCCGCAGCTATTACTGGCCGATCTATGACGCGGCGGTGAAGTACGATATGCCCATTGGCATTCACGCTGGCAGCATGTACCGCTACGCGCCGACCTCTACCGGATGGCCGTCGCACCATCTCCACGACTACGTTGCGCATTCGCAGACATTCGAAGACCAAATGCTCAGCCTGATCAGCAACGGTATCTTCAACAAGTTTCCGTCGCTGCGGGTCGTGCTGCTGGAATCCGGCGTCACGTGGTTGCCTGGCTTCATGTGGCGCGCGATCAAGACCTGGCGTGGCGTGCGGGCGGAAGTACCGTGGGTGAACCGCTCGCCGGCAGAGATTCTGCGTGAGAGTGTGCGCCTCAGCATTCAGCCGGTCGACGCTCCGCCTGACCCTGCGGTGATCGAACGAATCATGGAACAGATCGACAGCGACCGTATGTTGTTGTTTGCAACCGACTATCCGCACTGGCAGTTTGAGGGCGACAAGGTGCTGCCCGACGGGCTGTCACCCGCCTTGCGGAAGCGGATCTGCGTGGACAATCCGTTGGATACTTATCCGCGACTGAAGGAGACTGTGCGATGAACGCACCCGTCGATCTGATGCAGCGGTCTGCCGCGGCCGAAAACCGACTGGGCATCATTGATTGCGACGTGCATCCATTCCCCAAGCCGGGCGCCCTGGAGCAATACCTCTCCGCGCGCTGGCGCAAGCACGTGGCGCAATACGGCAAGTTCAACACGGGGCCGTACGCCGACCGCGGCACCTATCCGCGCTTCCAGCCGTTCCTGTCACGGCGGGATTCGTTTCCGCCGAATGGCGGCGCGCCGGGTTCCGACGTCGATTTCATGCGTACGCAGCTTCTGGAACCATATAACATCATGTACGGCGTGCTGGAGCCCCTGCTCGGCTGCAACACGTCGCGCAACCTGGATGAGGCAGCGGCCTTGTGCGCCGCGGTCAACGACTGGCAGGCGCATGAGTTCGTGGAGCCGGAGCCGCGCCTGCGCGCGTCGATCCAGGTACCGCAAGACGATCCGGTCGCAGCGGTGAAGGAGATAGAAAAGCGCCTCGGCGACTGGCGCTTTTGCCAGGTGCAGGTGGGATCGAAGACGTCGGAGCCGATCGGTCGGCGTCGCTACTGGCCGATCTATGACGCCGCGCAGGCGAATGGTCTGTCGATCGGGCTGCATGTCGGTGGCACGCTGTCCAGCGCGCCCAGCGCGGGTGGGTGGCCGCAGTTCTACGTCGAGGACCACCACGTGCTGGTGCACTCGATGCAGAATCAGGTCGCCAGCCTCATCCTGGAAGGCGTCTTCGAGCAATTTCCGAACCTGAAACTGGTGATGATCGAGGGCGGCTTTGCCTGGGCGCCTGTGCTGGGCTGGCGATTGGACAACCACTGGGCAAAGATGCGTGACGAAGTGCCGCTGGTGAAGCGACCGCCCTCCGAGTACATCCGAACCAACATCTGGTTTGCGACGCAGCCGGTGGAAGAACCCGAGCACCCGGACGACCTGCGCCAGGTGTTCGAATGGATCGGCTGGGACCGCATGGTCTATTCCAGCGATTATCCGCACTGGGATTTCGATGACCCGAACACGGCGTTCGGTTTCCAGATGACGGCGGAGGAAAAGCGCAAGTTGTTCCGCGACAATGCGCTGAGCGTTTTCAGTTTCGCATAGGACACCGCTCCCGCCTGCGGAAGCGGGCGGCGCGACACGTCCGGTGAAGGGCGACCGGCGGAACCGCACCACGTCGCCCCTCGACGCGGCTCCTTTCGACCCGCGGACTGACGCCCAGTGGAATGTCTCGCCCGCACGCAGAGAAACGAGAGGTTAGGTACCCCCCATGCTTCCCACTCTCTTCCTCAGCCATGGCTCGCCGATGATGGCGCTCGAACCATCCCCGGCCCGCGACTTCCTGTCCCAGCTCGGCGAGGCTCTCGGGCGTCCCGACGCGATCCTGGTCGCCTCGGCGCATTGGGAAACCGCGCGCCCCGAACTCAACGCCGTCGCGGTCAACAAGACGATCCACGATTTCTACGGTTTTCCGCCGGCGCTGCACGCGACGCGGTATCCCGCCCCGGGTGCCCCGGAACTGGCTGGCCGCGTGGCGACGCTGCTGAATGAGGCCGGTCTCGCTGCCGAGCTCGACCGCGACCGCGGCCTCGATCATGGCGCCTGGGTGCCGTTGACGCTGATGTATCCGGCGCACGACGTCCCCGTGCTGCAGCTGTCGTTGCAATCCCGGCTTGGCCCCGCGCATCACCACAAGCTCGGTCAGGCAATCTCCCGGCTGCGTGCCGAGGACGTGCTGGTGATCGGCTCCGGGTCCTTCACACACAATCTGAGCCGTCTGCGCCGCGGTGCGCCGGACACGTCGCCCCCGGCCGATGTTGCCGCCTTCTCCAACTGGATGCACGACGCTTTGGTGCAGCACCGCACCGACGAGCTGCTGGCCTATCGCCGCCGGGCGCCCTACGCCGCCCTGCAGCACCCGACCGAGGAGCATCTGCTGCCTCTGTTCGTGGCCTTTGGTGCCGGCGGCGAAAACGCCGCGGCAACGCGCCTACACGCCAGCACGACCTACAGCGCTCTGCGCATGGACGCCTACGCGTTCGGGTAACGTCGCCGCTGCTCCCGGACATAGCACGCGACGCCCCGCCTCGGTTGTGTTAGCGTGCGCGGCATGACCCTGCCTTTCCCTGTACCGGACTGGCTTCCCTGGTGGGGGCTACTGCTGGTGGTGGTGCCGGCGCTGCTCTACGCGCTTGCATTTTTGTTCATGCCATTCAGCGTCATTGGCGTTAAAGGCAGGTTGGATGTGCTGGAGGCGCGGCTCGACGAAATCCAGCACGAAATCCGGCATTTGTCGCTACGCATGCCGGAGCCCGGACCGCCGATTGACTACCACGACGTCTACGAACCGGCGCGCCACGAACCGCCTCCGGGGCAGCGGGCGGTGACGAGCGCCCGACCACCAATCCCGCCCGCGCCGCACGAACTGGACGAGCACACACCGCTCGACGCCCCGCCATCCACCACGCGCCCGGCGCGGCGGGAGCCGCGGCTGGATTGGCCGCGATAGGAACCACGTCTCCCCGTGTGGGTGATGTTGCGACATAGAATGCCGCGGGGAGAGGTCGAACCCACGGATCGCGTGTTTCGTCTCTCGCCCACGCTGCCTCGCAGCTCGACCGCTCCGGCGCGAGCGGCTTTGTCAGCGCTTCACCCGGTCTGAAGGCGCGCAAATCCGCAGAGCTTGTTGCCGTCGGGATCGCGCAGGTACGCGAGATACATCGGCACTGGACCGCCCTGGCGAATGCCTGGCGCGTCCTCGATCGACTTGCCGCCGTGGGCAACACCGGCCTTGTGCCACGCGTCGGCTTGATCTGGACTCGCCATAACGAAGCCGATCGTGCCGCCATTGGCGTGTGTGGCAGCCTTGCCGTCGATCGGCTTGCTCACCATGAAGAGGCTGCCATTATGCGAGTAGATCAACCGGCCCTTGGCGTCCTCCACGCCGGGCTTGGCGCCCATTGCACCGAACACGGCGTCATAAAACGCCTTCGAGCGGGCGATATCGTTACTGCCGACCATGATATGGCTGAACATTCGGTTTTCCTCCCGTTGGGGATCACATGAGAGTACACGATTTGAGCGTCACGAAAAGAGGTGCCGCTACCACCTGTAGACCTGCTGCAGCGTTCCCCCCATCAGCATCGCCTTGTCAGCTGCCGACAGGCGCGTGCTGTCGCGGAACGGCACGACACCCTGCTCATAGGTCAGCATCTGAATCGTGCGCGTCCAATCCGTGCCCCACATGCAGCGATCCAGTCCGAACCCGTCGATCACGCGCAGCACATTGTCCCAGATGTCGTCATACGGGAACGGCTGGTGGGACATGGTGCAGGCGCCGCTGACCTTCACCCGAACATTCGGATACTGCGCCAGCGCGACCAATGTCGGCAGTTCGGCCCAGACAGTGGCGGGAACCGGCGGACGCATGGGCTGTAACAGGCCGAGATGATCGACAACGATCACCGTGTCGGCGAACCTGCGCATGATCGCCGCACCCTTATCCAGCATGCCCCAGCAGAGGAGATTGACCGGCAGTCCGTGTCGCGCCGCGGCGTTGAGCGTGCGCGACAGGCCGGGATGGTCCGGCTCCATCGGCATCCCTTCGCGCAGGATGATGCGGATGCCGCGCGCCCCCTCGGTCGCGGCCCAGCGCGCCACCACGTCGTCGATCGTGGGATCGGTCGCATCAACCGGTGTGACGACGCGGAATCTGTCGGGGTATTTGCGGTAGACCTCCAGCGCATAACTTGGGTCGTAGCGATAGGCGCTGAATGACGACACCATGATCGCGGCATCGACGCCGACCGCGTTCATCGCCGCGACCATTTCATCGCCGGTCGCGGATTTCAGTCCATGCGAGGGTCCGGCCCACGGACGGCCGGAATGATCGCGATCGAACGGGTGGACCTGAACGTCGATGATCGGCATGGCCGTTCCTCCGGTTTGTTGCGCGCATTGTGGTGTAATCCTAGCGGAGAAACCACACCATTATCCGACGCAACTCACCCTGGAAACGGAGCTGGCGGTCACGACCGCATCGCAACCGCCGGCACGGGTCAGGCAGTCACACCCGAAAGGATCGGACCGAATGGAACGTACCGCTCGCCGTTGAAGCGCCGCATTTGGGCTTGGTGAATCGGCGCGAAATTGGTGGGACTGGTGTCGATCACGATGCCGGGTAGCAACATCGGCAATGGAAGATGCAGGTTGGCTGCCTGCTTCATGACGTTCTCCCTCGTCAGGTTGTCCCCGCACTGCTTCAGCACCTGCACCGTCGTCTCGGCCATCGAGTAACCGTAGACGGTCTGGTTATCTGTTTTGTCGCCATTCGGATAATACTTGTCCATGAACGAGAGCCACTGCTTGTAGCCGGCGTCGTTGCGCCATTCAGGATCGGTGGGATCCTTGAAAGAGCTGTCGCTGATGATCCCCTTTGCGTTTGCCAGACCAGCTGGCTTCAGGGTCGCTCCAACGGACGAGGCGATGCCGTTGAGGATGTGCAGCGGGTGCCAGTCTATCTCCGCGACCTTCTTGACCGCCTGAGCGCCAAACTTGGGAATGGCGACCGTGATGAGGACATCACAGCCTGCTGATTGTAAAGCGACAATCTGCGAGTCGACCGTCGCGTCCGTGCTCTCGTAGCTTGCCTTGGCCTTGATCATCGTCGCGGCCTTCGCGCCGAGCCCGTCGACCACACCCTTCAAATAGTCTTTGCCGAAATCGTCGTTTTGATAGAGCACACCGATTTTCGCATCAGGCTTGTTCTTCAGGATGTACGCGGCATAGATGCGCCCCTCGGCCTGGTAGCTGATAAAAAAGGCCATGGTCCACGGATGGCCCTTTGGGTCGTTCCACTTCGTAGCGCCGGTTGCGGGAAACAGCTGCGGTACCTTCTTTTCGTTCAGGTAGTGCCAGACCGCGCTGTTCGTCGGGGTTCCGACGGGACCGGCCACGAACAGGACGTGATCCTCTTCGACCAGCCTGCGTGTCATCTCGACCGTCTTCGGCGGTGAGTAGCTATCGTCGTACGAGATCCAATTGATCTTGCGCCCGTTCACGCCGCCCTGGGCATTGATCATCTTGAAATAGGCTTGCATCGACAGTGGGATCGGACTGGCGTTCGACAGCGGACCGCTATAAGGCCCGGTGTTGCCGATCTTGATCTCTGTGTCAGAGACGCCCGGTCCATACGTCCTGGCGGCACGGGCAGGCACCGTGGCAAGGGCAAGCGCGCTGGGCAGGGCGGCAAGGATCGTGCGGCGCGTGAAGATCGTCATTGGCGGCTCCCTGTTTGTGTAGCTAACGTTCGTTATCTCAGCCATTGGCTCCTCGCTCCCGACCGCGCAGCGCAGTCGGAAGCCTCACAGAATGCAGCAGTGGCTCGCCGCGCGCAATTGCCACGACTGGGAATGGCTGACAGGGCTTGCCAACGAACAAGGCCTGCCCCAGCCATCACAACTGGATTGGGCTGACGGTCTCGCGATACGGCCGGGTGGAGGGTTCCGCGTGGTCGCCGCAGCGCACGGCAAGGGCGCCGCTATGCGGCCTCCGCCATCGTTGAGCGTGTGCCTCCGACTGTGGTGCGATGCATGTCCCGCGCCTCGGTCGGATCATATCGCCGCCCGCGGTGCATGGTCGCGCGATTGTCCCATATCACCAGATCGAACACCTGCCATTCATGCGCGTACACGAATCGCCGTTGCGTTGCATGCTCTGTCAGTTCGCGCAGGAACATCCGTGCCTCCGGAACCGGCCAGCCGACAATCGTTCCGGCATGCGATGCGAGGAACAGGGACTTGCGACCAGTCGATGGATGCCGGCGCACAAGCCGCTGCTTCACAGGCGCGAAGCGACGGCGCTCGTCATCGGTGAAATTGCTGAACCCGATTTGCTCGCGCGAGAACAACTGGCTGTGCTCGCACACGAGGTTCTCGCACTCCGCCTTGGTCTCGTCATCCAGAGCATCGTACGATGTGCGCATATCGGCGAATTCGGTGTTGCCGCCCTTGGAGGGAACGATCCGTGCCGACAGCAACGAATATTTTGCCGGGACGTCCTTGAACGAGCTGTCCGAGTGCCAGAGGCGCGTGCCCAGGCTGAACAAGCGACGCCGGTCGTCGCGCGCCAGAACGTTGCTGTCACTGTCCAGGTTGGAAATATCGTTTATATGGGTTCCCAGTCGGGTTTTCTCGGTGTCGCGCACAGTGTGCGTCGTCGCCACTTCCAGCTCGCCAAAATTGCGCGAGAACGCCATCTGCGTTTCGTCGGTGAAGCGCTGATTGTGAAACACCAGCACGCCGAACTGGTCCATGCCCTTCTCGATCTCGACTGCCTGCTCGCGCGTCAGCGGCTGCGTGATATCCAGTCCGGACGCAACGCCGGCGAAAAACGGACGGGACACCGGATCGATCGGGCAGATGGACAACGTCATTGCAGGACTTCGCTCCCCGGATGAGCGCCGTCGATCCACAGCCTGAGGCAACGGCGCAACCGGTGCACACTGCGCCGGTCGGCGAATGGGCTCAAGCCTTCGCAGCGTTGCTGCCCAGTCGACCGGGCCCCAATCACCGACCAGCGCGGTTTGATCAGTCTCACTGGTCGGCTGGCCAGGGTTTGGAGGCATTGCCGCAGGAACAGCGGCAATGCGCCGTCCTCGCGTTCAGTTCTTCAACAGCCGCGCCACCCACTCGCCGACCGCATCGCCACTGCCGATGGAAGGCTCCACCAGCCCGTCGATCATGAATGTAGGCGACACGTGGATGCCGTTCTGGCGCGCGTACTTGCAGTGCCATTTGATTTCTCGGTCGAGATCGGGGATTGCAAATGCCTCAGCCAACTTTACGCCACTGTAGATTTCGATCCGCTTGATGATCTCGTTTGGCGTTGCATCCATGTTGGGGCCATGTGAGTGATGCTCGAACTCGAATTCCTCGCGATGCGCCCCAACCGCCGCCATGACGGATTTCGCCGCTTCCTTGCCGCCCTGCGTGGTGGAAGCGGCAATGACACACCGCGTGATCACCCCCGAATACATGTGCCAGGGTTGCGACTGCACGCGGATCTTGAGGGTGATGCGGTCCTCGCCTGCCTGCGCGAGCAGATCGTCGAACTTGTTAAAGGCGCGGACGGAAAACGGGCAGGTGGGCTCGAGGAACGCCTCGAACACGCGGCGCCCGTGGCCCCAGACAAGCGGATCGGCGCGCCAGGTGGTCTCGGTCATGCGTTCTCTCCTGTTCAGGTGGCTGGGTGGATTCCAAAAGTTCCAAACTAAACGGAACCATGCAAGCGGCGCTCGCGGATCTGCGCGTGGAGGCCGGGTCGGGCACCGCGACAGCAGCAAAAGCGCCGCTGACGGCTGCAGGCCCGGGCACCACAATAGCCCGCTCCACTGACTGAGCCTCTGCCGGAGGGCAGGTGTCAGTTCAATCCCGTGCCCTACGAGCCGACGATTGGGCCAACGCCACACGCCCCGAACCTCGGGATCGACAGGTGGACCGCTTCGGGGCGTTGGTGCGCTGGTGCCGCGACCTCGGCCGCACTGATGAACGGGCAAGCCGCAGCCTGCCGCACCAGATGCCCGGCAAGCCGCCGCTGTCCGCCGTGTGCTCCTGGCCGTGGCACGATCAGTTCGGCGAAGATCCGCCGTCATGATCGCCGATCCGGTTGCCTCTTCCCGCGCGGTACGCTTCGCTGCCGCCAACCCATACGCAGGAGCCTGGACCCATGCGCGTCAGTGTCGTGCAGATGAACCCCGGCGCCGACAAGGCGGAGAACATTGCCCAGGCGCGCCGCTTGATCGAGGAGGCGGTCGACGCCGACCGTCCCGACATCGTCGGCCTGCCCGAGGTATGGGACAGCCTCGGTGGCGACCGAACCGTGCGTAACGCGAACGCCGAACTGCTGCCGGCGAAGGGCACCAACGAGCCCGGCGGTCCCGCGTATGAATTTCTGCGCGAGGCCGCGCGTGCCACGAAGACCCACGTCCACGGCGGCTCGATCATCGAAAAAGGCCCGGAAAAACTGTTCAACACCACCGTCGTATTCAATCCCGACGGGACCGAGATCGCACGCTACCGTAAGATCCACCTCTTCGACATCGTTGCTCCCGACGGCACAGGCTATCGTGAGAGCAACACCTACGGCGCCGGCGACGAGGTCGTAACCTACGACGCTGACGGCACCAAGGTTGGTTGCGCCATCTGCTATGACATCCGCTTTCCCGACTTGTTCTGGAAACTGCGCGAGCAGGGCGCCGACCTGATCTTCCTCCCCAGCGCCTTCACATTGGCGACCGGCAAGGACCATTGGGAGACGCTGATCCGCGGCCGCGCAATCGAGACGCAATGCTGGTTCGCCGCACCGGCGACCTGGGGCAAGCATCTGGAAGGGAAGGGGGAGCCGCGTTTCACCTACGGTCACTCGGTGGTGGTCGATCCGTGGGGCCATGTGGTTGCAAAGGTGTCGGATGGTACCGGCTGGGCCACTGCGCGCATCGATCCCAAGGTGACGGCGCGCGTGCGCCGCGACATGCCGGTGCTCGAGCACCGGAAACGCGTGTGAACGATCAGCCGCGAAAGCCGGTGCGCCCGGCCGACGCTTACCAGCCTGGGCGCATCAACTTCTCCGCCGCGGCGACGCCGCTGGCAATCGATGCGCGCGACCGCCTGGTTACGCGCTACGGCGACTGTGCGTTCGACAAGGCGTCGGTGGTGGTGGCGCTCGGCGGCGACGGCTCGATGTTGGAAACGATCCACCGGGTGCTCGACCGCGGCATTCCCGTCTATGGGATGAACTGCGGCTCGGTCGGTTTCCTGATGAACACATTCAGCGAGGACGACCTGCCCGCCCGCCTGTCGTCCGCACAGGCGGCGGAGCTGCATCCTTTGCGCATGCTCGCCACAACGCGCGATGGTCATAAGGAAGAGGCGTTGGCGTTCAACGAAGTGAGTCTGCTTCGGCAGTTGCGCCAAAGCGCGAAGATCCGCATCACCATTGACGGGCGCGTGCGGCTGGCAGAACTCACCTGCGACGGGGTGCTGATTTCCACGCCCGCCGGTTCCACGGCCTATAATTTGTCTGCGCATGGCCCGATTGTACCCCTGTCGGCAAATCTGCTACCGCTGACACCAATCTCTGCGTTCCGTCCGCGCCGCTGGCGCGGTGCGCTGCTCGCCAGCACGGCGAAAGTTCTTTTCGACGTGTTGGAGTCGGACAAGCGCCCAACCGCGGCGGTGGCAGACTTCACCGAAGTGCGGGATGTCGTATCGGTCTCGGTCAGCGAAGACCGCTCGGTCAGCGTGACAGTATTGTTCGACCCGGGTCAGGGACTCTCCGAGCGGATCGTTGCCGAGCAATTCACCGTCTGATGTCGTTGCGACGAGTGCGGCGACGACGCCATCCCGAGCGGGGGATTGCTTCGTCGCTGCACGGCTGACAAGAAAACGTGCCGAGCATCGTCATCCCGGCGAACGGCCGAACCATGCGCGTCGGCCGGTCAATTCGCACTGAAACAGGGATCAACTGCTGCCGATCAGAATCCCGCAGGCAAACACCAGTGCGCCACCGAACGCGACCTGCAGTGTGGCCGGGATTGGCGGTGTGTCCATGTATTTCCACCGCACCCAGCTGATGACGCCGAGTTCGACGACCACGACGCCGATTGCAACCGCCATCGCCGTCCAGAACGTCGGAATCAGGAATGGCAAGGTATGGCCGATGCCGCCGACGGTGGTCATCAGGCCAGTGATCGCACCGCGGATAATCGGTGCTCCACGGCCGGTCAGGCTGCCGTTATCCGACAGCGCTTCGGCGAAGCCCATGGAGATGCCGGCGCCGATCGAGGCCGCAAGGCCGACCACGAACGCTTTCCGGGGGTCCTGCGTGGCGAGGGCGGCGGCAAACACCGGCGCCAGTGTGGACACCGATCCATCCATCAACCCGGCCAAACCTGGCTGGATGAAGCGCAGAACGAAGGAGCGGCGGGCCTTGACGTCTTCGGCACGGCGGACGTTCTCCGGCAGGTTCTCGTCGCGCAACTGATCCGCGCGGTGCTCGTGCTCCACCTCTGCCTCGGCGAGGTCGCCGAGCAGCTTGCGGATGGAAACGTCCTCGCTGCGTGCGGCGGCGCGGCGGTAGAACTGCTGGGTCTCGACTTCCATGCTCTCTGCGAGGGTGCGCACTTCGTCGAGGTTCAGCGGCAGGAGCTGCCAGACCGGCTTGTGATAGATGAAGCCGCGTACGTCGTGGCGGCGGATGAGCGGAATATGTTCGCCGAACTTCTGCCGGTAGAGGTCGAGCAGTTTCTGGCGGTGTTCGCTCTCTTCTTCCGCCATCTCGGAAAAGACCTTGGCGCTGCCGGGATAGTCTGTGCGCAGGCCTTCGGCGATGTCAGTGTAGATTCGATTGTCCTCTTCCTCGTTGGCGATGGCCAGGGCGAGGACCTCCTTTTCGGTCAGGTCGGAAAAATTGCGCATGGGGGGAATGTGGCGAATGTTAGCCGCGGGTCAAGCCGAATTAAACCTCACAGGCGGAGCGGTACGGGCCGATTTGTAAGGCGCCGCGGGTGAGGGTGGTGCGGTTCTGCGCGCGTCACCCTCACCTTTCGTCGCGCGCCACCATCACCCGCCGCCGCGTGGCGACCTCACCGGCCGCACGCGGATGCCATATTATGATAGCGCGGCATCCACAGCGTCGCCGACTCGCGCGACGATCGCGTCGATCTCCGCGGCCCTTGCGATGTAGGGCGGCGCGATCACCACATGGTCGCCCTGCCGGCCATCGATCGTGCCGCCCATCGGATAGATCGCCACGCCGCGTTCCAGCGCTGCCCGCTTCACCCGCTCGTTCACCTTCATCGCCGGGTCGAACACCTGCTTCGTCGCGCGGTCGACGACGAATTCCAGTGCCCAGAACAACCCCCGCCCACGAATGTCACCGACATGTCGGTGGTTGCCGAACCGCTCGACGAGCGCGGTTTCCAGCCGCTCTCCCATCGCCCGCACATTCTCCAGCAGGTTGTCGTCCCGTATGATGCGTTGCACTTCCAACGCCGCCTGGCAGGCCACCGGATGCGCCTGGTACGTGTGCCCGTGCACGAAACCGCCTGAGCCGGCGTTGATCGCCTCAACGACTTTGCGCCCGATCAGCACGCCGCCAATCGGCTGATAGCCGCCCCCCAACCCCTTCGCCACAACCTGCAGATCCGGTGCGATCCCCTCCTTCTCCCAGGCGTGCATGGTGCCGGTGCGGCCCATGCCGCACATCACTTCGTCCAGGATCAACAGAGCGCCGTGTCGGTCGCAGATTTCGCGCACGCGCCGGAAATAGCCGGGCAGGGCGGTCACGCAGCCGGTGGTTGCGCCGACTACAGTCTCGGCCAGGAACGCCGCGACGGTGTCCGGGCCGAGACGCTGGAACTCGGCCTCCAGTTCGTTGGCCAGCCGATCGACGTATTGTTCATCGCTTTCATCCTGGTTCTGGAAGCGATAGGCGAAGCACGGGGAGACCAGGCTGAATGCGGGCGACAGGATGGGTTCGTAAATTGCGCGCCGCATCATGTTGCCGCCGCCGGCAAGCGCCCCCAGCGTGTTGCCGTGATAGCCCTGCCGGCGGGCAACGAAATGCACGCGCTCAGGCTGACCGATTTCGACGAAGTACTGCCGCGCCAGTTTCAGCGACGCTTCGGTGCCTTCTGATCCGGAGGAGCAGAAATACGCGTACGCAAGACCGCCGGGTTCGCCGTCGAGGATGATGTGTGCAAGGTCCTCGGCCGGCTGGCTGCTGAAGGTGCCGGTGTGCGCATAGGCCATGGTGGCAGCCTGGTCCCCGATTGCCTGAGCGATGCGTCGGTTGCCGTGGCCAAGGCAGGCAACCGCTGCGCCACCTGAGGCGTCAATGATCCGTGTGCCGCCGGCGAGGTGGAGGTAAATGCCGTCACCGCCGACCGCGACGGGAGGCTGGCCGCCTGAGCGGTGGAGGACTCGGCTTGCGGTCATTCGGCTGTCTCCGTAGCGGCTGGGATGCCGCATGGTACGAAGATTAGCGTGAGGCGCGCCAAACGTCGCCTGTCCCGGCCGATCCTCCCTCGCAGGGCGTGCGTGACGTGGTGATCCGTCGAGCCGGGCTCATGAGATCAGGAAAACTCCACCAAGCCCGAGAGGGCCATCCGCGTTCCCAAAAAGCCGGCGGCGAAACCGCTCGGGTTTCCCCCTTTCGCCGGATGACGAAGTACGGCGGGTTACCTCCGGGCGTTCAACGGCGCGTGGTGACCGGCCAATCCCGGTCGTGGCGACGCATCCAGCGATGCACCCAGCCGGTCCAGAAGCGATCCGGTGCCCTTCTCGCGTGCCCCGGCGTCCTCATGGCCATCCAGGAACACACCTTGCTCTGTCACAATGAGCCGTGTTTTGGTCGGCCCCTCGGCCATCAACTCGATCGTCGCCAGCGATACCGACAGCTTCCGCTCGTTCATGTACATGTCGTAGGCATAGATCAGACGCGAGTCAGGCATCACATCGAAGTACATGGCATCGAACAGGGTCACCGTGCCATTGCCCCAGCGGCCTTTCAGCCGTTCGCGTCCGCCAGGACGCACGTCCATCGAGCGCTCCAGCAGCTCCCAGTCGCCGCCGCCGGCGAACCAGCACGATTTCGCGGCCTGGTCGGTCAACGCGTGGAACACCGTTGCTGGCGCCGCGTCGTACACCCGCTCGATCGTGAAACTGTCATGCACCGCGGAGCGTTCGCGCATCCGCGCGACTTCCCGCTCGAACTTGTCCAGCGTGGTGCGCCACCCTTCCGGCGCCCCCTGCACCGCCCAGCGGAATGCATCGTTCGGCAGGTCGTAGTGCTGCCGCACGGTCATGCGTGTGGCCGCGCCTTCCTCCTCGAATGTCACCGTCGTGTGGGCGACGAACATGAGCGTGTCGCCGTCGGTCACATCGGTGGAGAATGACAGCCGATCCGGCGAAGTGACCTCGGTGAACTTCCCTCGGCACCAGTGTGTCTTTCCGTCTGGCGCGCGCATGCAAACGGCAAACACACCGCCCACCCGAGAATCGATCTCGGCGTCGGTAACCGTGAAGGTCTCCGGGCTGAACCAGCGCTTGATGTGCTCTGCCCTCGTCCATGCCCGGTACACGAGCGAGCGCGGCGCGTCGAAACGGCGCGAGATGACCAGCGGCGATGCGGTGTTGGTATCAGGCACTGCGTTCTCCTTCCTTGTTCAGCTCGTCGAGGTATTGGCCTAGCCGGTCGAGCCGTCGCTCCCATTCCCGGCGGCGGGCGTTGATCCAGTCTTCGACCCGGCCCAGCCCCTGCGGGTCGATCCGGCAGGTGCGCACGCGTCCGCTTTTCTGCGACCGCACAAGGCCAGAGGCTTCGAGCACCGCGAGGTGCTGCATCACCGCCGGCATCGACATCTCGAACGGTCGTGCGAGGTCGCTCACCGAGGCCGGACCGCGGGCGAGGTGCTCCAGGATTGCCCGCCGCGTTGGGTCGGCGAGGGCCTGGAAGGCCTGATCAAGCAGGGCGGGTTGGTTAAGCACGAGCTTTAGTATGGTGCTTCCGATAGAAAAGCAATCACTTAAGTATTCACGGATGCGTTAGCTGATGGGCGGGCGCGCAACGGCCTCAGTGTGCTAGCCTCGTGCCAATGACAGGGAGGCGGCCATGGCGATCCTGCTCGACCACACGATCGTACCAGCGCACGATAACGAGGCATCTGCGCGCTTCTTCGCCCGCATCTTCGGGCTCGAATACAGCGGTCGAATGTCGCACTTCGCGCCCGTGCGACTAAACGACACGCTGGTGCTGGATTTCGACACGTGGTCGAGCTTCGAGCCACATCATTACGCGTTCAAGGTGAGCGAGCCGGAATTCGACGCGATCTTCCGGCGGGTGCAAGAGGCGGCAATCCCCTACGGCAGCGGGCCGCGCTCGTCGGACGACATGTCAATCAATCAGCGACACGGCGGGCGCGGATTTTACTTCAAGGATCCGAACGGCCACCTGCTGGAGGTACTGACGGCCTGACATTTTGCGGCTTCCCTGCCGCGATGCGGCAGGGAAGCTGCGTGTGCTACTCCGCCGCAGCCTTTCTGCTGTCCGGTGAGAGATGCGCGACGCGTGGTGCGACCTCCTCCTTGAACAACTTCAGGGAGCGGAACCAGGCCTGTGGGTTCTCCAGGTAATCGAAGCCAAACACCAGCAGACCGCCGAAGCCGCCGGCTTCGTGGTAGATGCGCTCCAACTTTTCTGCGACGGTCGACGGCGATCCAACCAGCCAGTTTTGCCGCGCGCAGTATTCCGGCGTCACGTCGCTGTCCGCCACGGCAGGATCATGCTTGAGAAATTCGAGGAACCCAAAATTCCCGAGCAGAGGCAGGAAGTATTCACGCATCATCCGGCCCATCATGCCTTCGACGCACAGCTTCCATGCTTCCTCATCGGTATCGGCGACAAACACCTCGCGCACGAGACGCCAGTCGCTGCGTTTCGGCGTTCGGCCGGCACGCGCGGCGCCGATTTCCACCGCTTCCCAGTGGCTCGCCACATAAGCAGGGTTGAGATTGAGCGACATCGGCAGAAAACCGCGCTCGCCCGCGAGCTTCAACGTGTCCGACTGCTTCGAGAATCCGGCGACGCCAATCGGCGGATGCGGTTTCTGCAGTGGCTTGATGTGGGAGTGAAGGAAGCCGAACATCGGTTCGGGCTTCGATACGGTCCAGAATTTGCCCTGCTGGGTGAAGGGAGATTCGTCGCTCCACAAGCGCAGAATCATATCGAGCGATTCACGCGTCATGTCGCGGTTCACGCCAGCGTTGCCATCGACGTTGAACATCGCCCAATCGGTTGGCAGGCCAGACGCGGCGACGCCGAAGTTGAGGCGGCCCTCCGAGAGGTGGTCGAGCATCGCGACGCGTGCGGCGAGTTCGGCGGGGTGATGATACGGCAGCAGGAATCCGCCCGGGCCGATGCGCAAGCGCTTCGTCTGGAGCAGCGCCTGCGCGATCAGGAGATCGGGCGAGGGGTGGGGCTCCCACGGAGCGGTGTAGTGCTCGCCGATCCAGGCTTCGTCGTAGCCTAGCTCGTCAAGCCAGCGCAGCGTCTGCAGGTCCCAGTCGTGGCCTTCTTTCAGGCCTCTCTCCGGCGGATGCGAGGGCATCGCGAAATAGCCGAGCAGCATGGCCGATCCTCCTGCGTTTCCTTTGCCCGCGGTGGGGCGCGCCGAAGGCTAACCCAGACCCGCTGCGGTTGCCATGCCGCGGTCGGGATCCCATGGTCACGGGATGGACGACGACATCACGCGACGGGTCGATGCGTGGTTGCAACGCTGCCCGGATCCGGCGAATGACCCGCTGCCGGGAATGGCGGAAGCGGAACTGTTGAGGCCGCTATCCGATTATCTGTCCATCGCGAGGATGAAGGCAGCGCTGGTGGCGCGGACAGGATTGCTCGGCATCGCCGGCATCTGGGGCGGACGGCAATTGATCAGCCGGTTCTTCATCGATGCCTTCGGCAATGACGTGCAGCGCGCGGCTTGGCGGGGGCGCGCTCTGTCGGTCGCGATTTCGGAACCAACGGTCGGTGCGCATCCGAAGCATCTGGCGACCCGCGCAGAGCCGGATGGCAGCGGATTCCGCATCAACGGTGAGAAAGCGTGGGTGAGCAACGCACCTTTGGCCGAGGCATTCATCCTGCTGGCGATCACGTCTGTGGACGACGCGCGGAAACGTTACACCGCGTTCATCGTACCGCGGGATGCGCCGGGTGCGACGTTGACCGAGATGGCGGCATACCATGCGCTGCGCCCGTCGCGGCATTGCGGGCTGACGTTGAACGGCGTGTGGGTGCCCCAGGGGGCAATCCTTGGCGAGGCGGATAGCGCGTACGAACGGATGGCTCGGCCGTTTCGCGATGTCGAGGATGCGGTGGGGATGTTCGCTCTGCTCGGAGCGTTTCGCTTTCTGCTCAGACGGATCGGCGCTCGGTCGGACGCCGCGGCGTTATCAGCGGGAGGATTGACCGGATTGGCTGCCGTGTTCGAGGACGCAGCCGACGCCGTTGTCCAAGCGCTGGACAGTGGCCACACGATCGGACAGTCAGCCACGCTCGTGGGTTTGCGTCTTCTGGCGGCGGAGTGGACGACGCGCGCGCGGGCGCACCTGACGGAGTTCGGATCGCGCGACCATGCTGCGATTGAACAGATCCTCGCCGATGTGGATGCGACTCTGTCGATTGCGCGAGGGCCACGAATGGCGAGGCAGCAAAACCTCGCCCGCGAAGCGGGAGAGGTGGCGACGCGTCAGCGTAGCGGGTGAGGCGCGAGCGTGCGTGACGCTGCACGCTCACCCTCGATGCTCCGCCCCTCGGTCTCTCGTGAGTCGTGTGCGAGGTTTCATTGCAACACCGCATTTACCTGCATGGCGATCGTGCCGTCCGGCGTGACCGCCCAGAGCTCCGCTCTATCCTCTCCAACCGGTCGTCCCACGACGCTGAACGGCGCCGTATCGAACAATGGCGCGCGGGCCCGCATATCGAATCGTACGATCGTCCGGTGAACGCAATCCCGCAGCAGGTCGAGCAGGCATTGCTGCGAGAACGGCCCGTGCACAACGAGCCCCGGATATCCCTCCACCGCCATTGCATACGGTCGGTCGTAATGGATGCGATGCGGATTGAATGTGAGCGCCGAATACCGGAACAGGGTGACCGAATCCGGCGCCCAGACGCGCCGCCACGGCAGATCGGCCGGTGGCAAGTCGCGGCGCGGAATGCCGGATTGCGCACCCGGCGGCACAGCTTCCCGAAACACGCCGTGCTGAGCGTCGGTCAGCGCGAGGCCACGTGGCGTGTAGATGCGCCGTGTCTGCGTCGCCAGGATCAGCGTCCCGGTGCTGCCCTGACGAACCTGCACGTCGGAGAATTCGGTCTCCCGTCGCAATTTATCGCCGACCAAAATCGGCGCGTGGAACGTCAATGTTGCGCCGGCATACATGCGACGAGGCAGAGGCATTTTTGGCAGCACGCCGCGGCCGGTCGGCAGGCCGTCTTCGGCGAGTTCGCGTCGCTTCGGGGCATCGGGGAAATACGCGAGATGCCAGCCCGGCGGAACCGGTTCGCCGATGCCCGGCGGTGGCTCGTCGCGGTCGAACGTGGCAGCCATGCCGCGCAGCGGTGCTTCCGTCGCCACGTCCTCGTCGACCACAGTGCGACCGAGCTGCGCGCGCAGGGGTTCGATGTCGATGTCAGGCATGCTCCGTCCGTCTTTCCCAGTGAAGCGAGACCGCGGGCGACCACCAAACGCCCCGGGACTGGCGCCCCGGGGCGATGGTCGGGCCGTGATGCACTTGGCGGTGTTACGCTGCCGGTTGCATCACGTGGATTTCGCGGTTTACCAGCAGATCGCGCGTCTTGGCGGCGTAGGCGGCCATGTGCGGAGACGCGGCATGGGCCTTCAAGTGATCCGGGCTTTCCCACTTTTCCACCACCACGAACGTGTCGGCCCCGAACTTTGCGCCGGGGAACTCGGCATCGATCACCGGGCCGTATTCGATGCAGCCGGCCTCGGCATGGACCGCGGGCATGTTGGCGCGGAACGCCTCCAGGACCTGCTCACGCATGCCAGGCTTTGTGGTGATGATGGCCAACACGTGGATCATGGTCGTCTCCTCTTGTTCGATCGGGGCAGATGTCCGCAAGCTTGCCTGCGCCGCGGCCACGCGGCAACAAGGGAAGGGACGAAACCGTGAGCTATGAGACACCGTACGCCGGTCTGAAGGTGATTGATCTCAGCCAGGGCGTTGCCGGACCCTATTGCGCGATGCTGCTGGCGCAGTACGGCGCGAATGTCATCAAGGTGGAGCCGCCGGAAAGCGGCGACTGGGCGCGCTCTTTGGGCGTGCGCTACGGCGACAATACGGCGTATTCGATCCCGTCCAATGTTGGGAAACGGTCGATCACATTGGACTTGAAGCAGGATGCCGGTCGCATGGTGCTGTGGCGGCTGGTCGAAGGGGCGGACGTATTCCTGCAAGGGTTCCGACCTGGCGTGATCGAGCGCCTGGGCTTCGGATACACCGACGTATCCGCGCGCGAGCCGCGAATTCTGTACGTGTCAGTGTCGGGCTTTGGGCAGACCGGCCCGTTATCCGAGCGTCCGGCGATGGATCCGGTGCTGCAGGCGTATACCGGCCTCATGGCAGAGAACACGGGCGAGGACGGCATTCCGCATCGCATTCCAATCATCTCGATCGACATGAGCACCGCACTCTACACCTTTACCGCTGTTGCCGCAGCGCTGCATGCGCGGCGCGAAGAAGCACGCGGCCGGCACATCGAATCGAGCCTGATGCAAGGCGCCGCATCATTGCAGGTGGTGCGTCTCATGTCGTCCTATCTGGAAGGAGGCATCACCACACCGGTCGTGCCGCCGAACGGTGTGCACAGGACGGCGGATGGCTGGCTGTCGGTCACCGTCGTGCGGCCGTTCGAATGGCAGGGCTACTGCCGTGCGCTGGATCTTCCCATGTTCGAGGCCGACCCCTTGCTGCAGACAATCGAGGGACGCAAGGCACATGCCACGGAGATCAACGCGGTCATCCAACCGCTGTTGGTGTCGCACCCGACGGCGTTGCTGTCGGAACGGCTGGCCGCTCAACGCGTGATGCATGAGCAACTGAACACCTATACGGAATTCCTCCGCCAGAAGCACGTCGAGGAGAGCGGCGCAGTGGCGTGGCTACAGCATCCGCATGTGCCGCAGGAGATGCCGTTGCCGAATTTGGTGGGATTGCCGCCGTTTGTGGACGGCGATGCGCGCAGCGTCGCACCGGCGCTCGGACAGCACACTAACGCGATCCTGGCGGAGCACGGATATTCCTCGGCAGAGATTGCCGCGTTGCGGGCAGGGCAGGTAATTGCTTGATCGTGACTATTATGCGCTTGGCCGGAGCGACCGCGGAACATGGCGACAGCAGTGTGGGACGTCAGGCACAATCTGTCAGTGAGTTATGCCGCCCACCCGTCTCCCTTCGATCGCCGAACGCTCCTGCACCACAGGCGAGGCTCGTCAGAACATCGGCCCCCGGTTTGCCGCGCCGCCGTCGATGGTGATGATCGTGCCGCTGGTATAGGCCGACTTGTCGGACGCGAGGAATGCAACCATCCACCCGATCTCTTGGGGCGTGCCAGCGCGGCCGAACGGCAGCGGTTTCATGAGTTCCTCCCAGCGGGTCTCGTCGCCGAGCCGGTCCAGCGCGCGTTTCTTCATGATTGTCACCAGCCGGTCGGTCGCGATCGCGCCCGGATTGATGCCGACAACGCGCAGGTTGTCAGCCGACGCCGCGCCGCCAATCGTCCTGGTGAACGCCATCAGACCCGCATTGCCGGTGGAGCCTGCGACGTAACCGGCGTCCATGCGCTCGCCAGCCATACCGAGAATGTTGATGATCACCCCGCGACCAAGCTGCTTCATCTCGGCATAAAAGCGGCGGCACATGTTGATGTAGCCGTACACCTTCAGGTCCCAGGCGGCACGCCAGCGATCCTCTGTCACGTCCCACAGATTGCCGGCGGGGATGGCGCCCGCGTTATTCACCAGGATGTCGATGTCGGGATGCTGTGCCGCGAGCCGGTCGACGTTTCGACTGTCGGCTATGTCGTACGCGTGCACCTCAACACGCACGTTGTGACGAGCGGAAATGGCGCTCTGCGCCGCATCCAGATCAGCCTGAGTGCGTGACACCAGGACGACGTTGACGCCTTCCTCGGCCAGGACTTCCGCTGCGGAACGGCCGATGCCCTTCGATGCGCCGGTGATCAATGCGGTCTTGCCGTGCAGATTGAGGTCCATTGTTTCACTCCCAGCCGGGCGGCGGTACGAAACCCTGCCACGCGGTTTCCAAGAGCTTCGCGAATTGGATCGTGGTGCGGTCGGCGTATTGCGCGCCGACGATCTGCACCCCGATCGGCAGTCCGTCCGACGAAAACCCCAGTGGTGCCGCCGTGGCAGGCAACAGGTAGAAGCACGAAATGCCGGACCAGAACATCGAATCCGTCGCCAGCACCCGATGGCCGTTGACGGTGATATGCCGTTCCCATCGTTCGCCGATCTGGTTATGTGGTTGCGCCGCGCTGGCAGCGACCGGGCACAGGAACACGTCGTAGTGGCGAAAGAACGCAGCCCAGGCGCGGCGCATACGCTGGCGAATCTCGTTGCGGATCAGGAAGTCGCGGTGCGTCATGCTGTTGCCGCGCGCCATCAGTGCGTAATAGCTGGTGTCATCGCGCGGCAACCGCTCGGCCTCGGCGTGCCAGTGCTGCATTGCCGCGTCATCGAAGCGAGCGCTGGTCGTGGCACGCAGGAGCTCGATATACAAATGATGACCGTGCACCAGATCGAAATCCGGTCGTGCCGTCATGCTGACCGTCGCCCCTTCACGGCGCAGGAAGTCAGCGAGCTCAGTCAGTTTATTGACGATCGACTGATCGACTTCCGAGAGCTTGTGCTCGGTCATGACGGCAACACGCATCTTCTTCAACGTGGTCGCGCGCGGCGGCGGCAGATCAAGCTTCCAGCCGGCTTCGACGTCTTCTGCACCGGCCATGACGTCGAGCGCGACCAGAAGGTCGTCGGCCGAGCGGGCGAGGGGACCGATCACCGAAATGTCCGCCTGCGCCACGTTGTTGTGCAGTGCCTGCCCCAGTGGCGGGCAAATGCCCCAGGTAGGCTTGTGGCCGTATACGCCACAGAAGTGTGCGGGATTCCGTATCGACGAACCAATATCGCTGCCGGCTTCGATGCCGGTGAGCCCCGCAGCGAGAGCCGCAGCCGAACCACCGGACGAACCACCAGGTGATAGGGCAATATCCCAAGGATTGTTGGTGGTGCCGTAGATATCGTTGTAGCTCTGCCAGTCGGCGAGCATCAGTGGAACGTTAGTCTTGCCAAACAACACCACGCCGGCGTTCAGCATGCGATCGACCGCGAGGGCATTGCGCGTGGCTTTTGAGGTCCGCAAGGCCGGTGCGCCCCAGGTGGTGGGCAGGCCCTCGACATCGAAGCTTTCCTTGATGGTCATCGGAACGCCGAACAACGGCGCCTTGCGGTCGGACTGATTGTCGAGTTGGCGGGCACGGACTCGCGCACGGTCGAAGTCCCGTACGACGACGGCATTGATGTGCGGATCGAGACGTTCGATCCGTGCGATGTAATGGTCGAGCAGTTCCAGGCAGCCAATGTCGCGTGCCCGGATGCGGGTGGCGAGCTCTGTTGCGGGCAGGAAGCTGGGACCTTGGGGCATTCGATCACTCCCAGGCGCGTGCGGATGGGGTGCGGCAGCCGCGCGCCGCGGCCGGCGGCCATTCCGGCCAGCGCCAGTCGGCCGGAAAACGCGTCGGCGATTCGATCGTCGTCTTGCAGGCCATGTTAGTCTGTTAGAAGATTGGCCATTCCCGTCATCGTGCGTTTCGGCATAGAATCGTACACCTCTGGAGGCGCCAGATGACCGGCGGGTGGAGCAGACGCGGAGCGGAGGTGGCCGCGCCGCATCCGGATGCTCCTCGGTGCGCCGCACGACGACGAGACGGCAGCCGCAGACCTACGCGATCGACGAGTTAAACGCACCGCCGTCCAGTATCAGGTTATGGCCGACGATGAAGCTGATCTTACCCGAACACAGGAACGCGCAAGCGTCGCCGAATTCCGCGGGGTCGCCGGCGCGGCCGGTCGGATTGCCCCTCATTCGCTCGGACACGATCTCGTCGATCGGCCGATTGCTCGTCCGTGCCGCCTCGGTGAACCCGCTGCGTAGCCGGTCGGTCAGGAACGGCCCGGGCAGGATGTTGTTGATGATCACGTTGTGTCGCGCCACCTGACGTGCCAGGCCGGCGACGAACCCGGTCAATCCAGCGCGGGCGCCGTTGCTCATCCCGAGCTCGGGGATTGGCGACTTCACCGAGGCTGACGTGATGTTGACGATGCGGCCAAATTTGCGAGCGATCATGCCGTCGATCACCGCCTTGATCAGAAAGATCGGTGTCAGCATGTTGGCGTCGACCGCCTTGATCCACGTGGCGCGGTCCCATTCACGGAAATCGCCTCGCGGCGGTCCGCCGGCATTGTTAATCAGGATGTCGGGGTTCGGGCACGCCTCCAGAGCCGCGGCGCGGCCGGAGTCGGTGGTGATATCGCCGGGCACGGGGGTGACCTTTGCACCAGTCTCGTTACGGATTTCCGCGGCGGTGCGTTCCAGGTCGGACGCGGTGCGCGCGGTGATGACGAGCTCGACGCCCTCGCGGGCCAGCGACGTGGCGCAGGCCCTGCCAAGCCCCTTGCTGGCGGCGCAGACGATGGCCCTCTTTCCGTTTAGTCCCAGATCCATCTGAGTTCCTCCGTTGTTATGGCTGTAAAGTGATCCGTTGCAGAACCGCGCGCGACTCAGCTGGTATCTCTACTGGCCGCTGCGACCCACGCTCGACGAACACATGCACGAAATGTCCCTCGGCGGCCGCGATATCATCGTCATTGCGGAATACCGCAATCTCATACCGAACCGATGTCCGGCCAATATGCGCGACGCGCACGCCGACGGTGACCTGATCCGGAAAGGCCAGAGAGCTGTGGTAGCGGCATGCGACCTCAGCCACCACGCAATGCACGGGGCCGTCGAGCAGGCCGACCACCCGCTCTGTCATTTCGAAGTAGGTGACCGCGGTGTCGAAGTAGGAGAAATAGTTCACGTTGTTCACGTGCTGGAATACGTCGTTGTCCATCCAGCGCGTGGTGATTGCGTGAAACCATCGATAGTCGGCGCGCCGGCCGGGTGGTTGGCGGCTGGTCATGGTGCTCCGAAGGTTGTTGCGTTGGCGCGCCACGTAACCGGGTTTGGCGCGGACTGTCCATCGGCGGCACGTGGCTGGACAAGCCGCCGCATTCCGCCTTGAATCGGCGCCCGGATACCACACCGCACAGAAAGGCGGTTACGTCATGCAGAATGATGAGTCTCGTGGCAGCCGGTCAGGCGCGCGCGGATCGCAGCAAACCGATCCGCGGCAGGCCACACCCCGCGGCGAAGGTCGCGAAGGCTACACCAAGACCACGCGCGGAATCCGCATTTCTGTCCGATCGTATTACCTCGAGGACCAGTCCAATCCTGATGACCATCACTACGTGTGGGCCTACCGGGTGAAGATCGAGAATGCCGGCCGCGAGAGCGTGCAGCTGCTGCGGCGCACGTGGCAGATCACGGATGCGCACGGCCGTACCCAGCACGTGCACGGCGCTGGCGTTGTGGGCGAGCAACCGCTGCTCGAGCCGGGCGAGTGCTTCGAATACACCTCGGGCACGCCGCTTGACACACCGTCCGGCTTCATGGTTGGCGCGTACCACATGGTCATTCCGAGTTCGGGTGAGAATTTCGACGTGGCCATTCCCGCGTTCAGTCTGGACAGCCCACACCAGGGGGGTAGGGTCCACTAGTGCTCCGCCGGTTGCGAGCCGGCGGACAGGGGCCATATCGGGGGTGGCGGGCACCGGACAGCCCCGCCCGCAATACAGACGACTGGAGGAGCCACGCGGTGAACATCGTTACGCCGAAGCCGCAGCATGTCGTGGCGGACAGCGCTTCCGCGACGGAGCGTCCGACGCGCGAGGAAGCCGAAGAAGCCGTGCGCACGCTGTTGCGTTGGGCGGGCGACGATCCGACCCGTGAGGGGCTGCTCGGCACACCTGACCGTGTCGCGCGGTCCTTTGAGGAGTTCTTTGCCGGATACGCGATGGACCCCGTCGCTCTGCTGGAACGAACCTTCGAGGAAACCGACGGCTACGACGAGATTGTGTTGCTGCGCGATATCCGGCTGGAAAGCTATTGTGAGCATCACATGGTGCCGATCATCGGCCGCGCGCATGTTGCCTACCTGCCGCATCGCCGCGTGGTCGGCATCAGCAAGCTGGCGCGACTGGTGGAGGCCTATGCAAAGCGGTTTCAGATCCAGGAGAAGATGACGGCCCAGATCGCCAATACGATCCAGGACGTGCTGGAGCCGCGGGGCGTCGCCGTCGTGATTGAGGCGGCACACCAGTGCATGACCACGCGTGGCGTGCACAAGCCTGGGGTGACGATGGTCACCAGCCGGATGCTCGGAGCGTTCCGCGATGACCCGACGACGCGGCGGGAGCTGCTCGCCATGATCGGCAACCGAGGCACCGCGATTCTGGGAGATTGAGACCCGCCACCACATCCCGCTACGCAGCGCGCGGCCAATGCGAACATTTGGTGACTGGACAATCAGCTACCCGCGCGGTTCATAGCAGCAATGACCGGCCTCGCGATCCCGCCATTCCCTGCGTGCCGTCTGCTCCGTGTCGCCATGCTCGTCGGGGCAGCCGTGCTTGCGTGGCTGCTGCCGGCCTGGGCTGATCCGCTCTGCCCCGCCCTACCAGCACTTCCGGCACTGCACTTGCCGCATTTTCGTGCGGCGCGCCAGCGTGGCGTGGAGGGAGTCATCGTCGCGCTTGGTTCCTCCTCGACCCGCGGGACCATGGCATCCAACCTCGCCCACACCTACCCAGCCGTGTTGCAGGCGGCCCTGTCGCGGGCCCTGCCACATTGGGATATCGCGGTGCTCAATCGTGGCATCGGCGGGCAGGATGCTCCGGAAGAGCTGGCACGCCTGCAGGCTGACGTCATCGCTGTCCGGCCGCAGGTCGTGATCTGGCAGGTCGGCGCCAATGGCGCGCTGCACAACGAGGATCCCGCCATGTTTCGCCGATTGGTGACGGAAGGCGTGGACCGCCTGCACGACGCCGGAATCGACGTGATTCTGATGGACAATCAGCACTCGCCCCGCATCGACGCCGCGCCGGAGCATGGGGTCTTGGACGAGGCGCTCGCGCAGGTCGCCGCGCAAACCGGCGCCAGCTTGTTCCCGCGCTCATTGCTGATGCGGGAGTGGGGCAAGGAAGGCGCGCCGCCGGTCGATTTCGTCGCCACGGATGGGCTGCACCACAACGACCGCGGCTATGACTGCGTCGCACGATCGATGGCACAAGAGATTGTCGCGGCACTGCGGGACCCCAAGACCGTATCCGCCAGCCGTTGAGCTGTCTGTCCGCATCAGCGGACAGCGGTCCAGCGCGGCCCGCAACCTGATACCGCGGCCTTGTCCGTCACCTCAGCGCGCCGGAACGGTCCGCGTCGCATTCTCGCTGGCCTGGTGCCCTGGAAGCGCAAGGCCGCCGGGATGTGCGGCTGCTGCTTCGGCGCGTTGGGACGACGCGGGCAGGACCGGAGGCGGTAGTACGAGGAACGCGAGGCACCGGCGGCATGTGCGGCTCCGATTCGCATTCGGCGGCACGCCCGACGGTCACATCAGTGCTGTGGTATTTTATTACCACACAGTAAAACCCTTGACCGCACGGGGGTTTACCCGCATATCCCGCCGCCGAAACACACGGATCCTCTCCCATGCTCAAGACCACAGCCTCGCTGAAGCCCGCGGAGGTCAAGAAGGACTGGGTGCTGATCGACGCGGACGGCGTCGTTCTCGGCCGCCTTGCCGTCATCATCGCCAACCGCCTTCGCGGCAAGCACAAAGCACAGTTCACTCCGCACGTTGATTGCGGCGACAATATCGTGGTGGTGAACGCTGCT
This sequence comes from Acetobacteraceae bacterium, assembly GCA_030037665.1. Taxonomy (GTDB): domain Bacteria; phylum Pseudomonadota; class Alphaproteobacteria; order Acetobacterales; family Acetobacteraceae; genus JASHVB01. Next base: position 5,319 of record JASHQG010000784.1, on the reverse strand, counting down.
AAGGTGCGCATCACCGGCAACAAGGCGGATCAGTCGATCTTTTACTATCACACGGGTTACCCCGGTGGCATCAAAGGTCGCTCCATCCGCCAGCGTCTGGCGAGCAAGCGCCCTGAACAGGTACTGGAAAAGGCGGTGGAACGGATGATCACGCGTGGGCCGTTACAGCGTCGACAGATGAAGCATCTCTATATCTACGCGGGCAACGAACACCCGCATGACGGCCAGCAGCCAACGAAGCTGGACGTCGTCGCCCTCAATCCGAAGAACAAGCGAGGCTGATCCGATGTCGGGAACCCAGGGACGTAGTCTCGCCGATCTCAAGGACATGCTGGCCGCACAGCAGACGCAGGCGCCCGCCCAGGCACCCGATGGGCCGGCGTTGGTGGAGCAACCCAGGCGCGAGCCGAAGCGCGATGCGCTCGGTCGTTCCTATGCCACCGGGCGGCGCAAGGACGCGGTGGCGCGGGTCTGGATCAAGCCCGGCCGGGGCGAAATCAGCATCAACGGCAAGCAAGCAGCGCAATATTTTGCCCGCCCCGTGCTGCGCATGCTGATCACCCAGCCATTCCTGGTGGCGGACCGTTACAACCAGTTCGACGTGTATTGCACGGTGGATGGGGGCGGACTTTCGGGCCAGGCCGGCGCGGTGCGGCATGGGATCAGCCGTGCACTTTCGCACTATGAACCGGATCTGCGCGGCATATTGAAGGTCGCGGGGTTCCTCACCCGAGATTCCCGCGTGGTCGAGCGCAAGAAGTACGGCAAGGTTAAGGCCCGTCGCAGCTTCCAGTTCAGCAAGCGATAGGCGACGGTCCCCGGCCGCTGCGGGAGGGCGGGCAGGGGACCGGTGGCACCGAGGCGCGGCACGCGGACCCCTCCCCCCTTCGTCAAGGCGGAGCGGCGTGTGATCGACCGGGAGAAGCCAGATGACCAAGCCCAGCGTCTTCATCGACGGTGAATCTGGAACCACAGGTCTCGGCATCCGCGATCGGCTCGCGGCGGTGCCTGGGGTCATCGTGAAGAGCCTGCCGCACGCGGACCGCCGCGATCCGGCCGCGCGCAAGGACATGATGGCACAGGTAGACCTCGTTGTGCTGTGTCTGCCCGACGATGCGGCCGTGGAATCTGCCGCTTTGGCTGCAAGCCTGGGCAGCGCAGCGCCCAAGGTGCTGGACGCCAGCACCGCGCATCGAGTGAACCCCGACTGGGTCTATGGCTTCCCGGAGATGGTGCCCGGCCAGGCCGGGCTCATCGCAGCCGCGCACAAGGTCGCCAACCCCGGCTGTTACCCCACAGGTGCGATTGGCCTGATCCGTCCGCTGGTCGACGCCGGCCTGGTGCCGCGTGACTATCCGGTCTCGGTCAACGCCGTGAGCGGCTATTCTGGTGGCGGCAAGTCGATGATCCAGGCGCACGAGACGGAGGGTGGCCCGGCCTTCGAACTCTATGCGCTCGGACTGGAGCACAAGCACCTGCCTGAGATGCAGGCCTATGCGCGTCTGACCCGGCGGCCGATCTTCGTTCCCTCAGTCGCGCATTGCCGCCAAGGCATGCTGGTGTCGGTGCCGTTGCACCTCGACACGCTACCCGGTCACCCGACCGGCGCCGATCTGCACGCTGTACTGGAGGCGCATTACGTCGGGTGCGAACTTGTCAGCGTCGCCGCGCCCCAGCCAGACGGCAAACTGCAGGCGGAGGCGCTGAACGACACCGACAGCCTGGAACTTTATGTCCACGTCAACGAGAAGCAGCGCCAGGCCGTGCTGGTCGCTCGTCTGGACAATCTGGGAAAGGGCGCTTCGGGCGCTGCGGTGCAGAACATCGGCCTGATGCTGGGCCTGCGCGCTGGCGTCGGTGCACGGGAGACGACGGATGCCTGATCCGCGGTTCGGTGGCGTTGTGCCCGAGGCAGGTTTCGGTCCCGTGTTCTCGCTGGATGGCGTCACGCCAACCATCCATTCGGACGCCTTCATCGCGAGCACGGCGGCAGTGATCGGCAATGTGAGCGTGGGGTCGGAAACCGGCATTTGGTTCCACTGCCTGGTCCGCGGTGACCTGGCGCCGATCCGCATCGGCGCTCGCACCAATATCCAGGACGGCACGATTATTCACGTTGACTTCGATGCGCCTGCCTACATCGGCGATGACGTCACGGTCGGCCACAACTCCGTCATTCACGCCTGCACCATCAAGAACCGCGGATTCGTCGGCATCTCCGCGACCGTTCTGGACCGTTGTATCATTGAGGAAGGAGGGATGCTCGCCGCAGGCGGGTTGCTGACCCCTGGCAAGGTCATCGGGCCGAATGAGCTCTGGACCGGTTCTCCTGCAAAGCTGCGGCGCGTCATGGACGCCGAGGAGCAAGCAAAGTTTGCACGCAATGCGCGGGTTTATCGGGATCTGGCGCGGCGCTTCAGAGCAGGGTTGCAATCCGCAATCTAGTTTTTACCAAGACAGCACGATGTGATTTTCAGAGGAGATGTTGGTCGGAGAGGAGATGGCTGATGCGCGCCATCTCATCGCTCCGGCTGCTGCCCTGGTCCGATCCGGTTGCACCGTGCGGACGCCGCAATTGGGGCAAGCGGTCGCCCAGCTGCCGATCGGACGCTTCAACACCTGGATCGATCCTGATCGCGGCGCCGTCAACGAAGCGTCCTACGCCTTCCGCAGCCCGCGCACTGTTTCGGCCACCATTGTTCTGCCTGCCGCCGAACCAGGTGTTTGCGCTGTTGACCAACCTGCTGTCGCTGCCGGCTACCCACTACGCGACGCAGCTCGCCATGCTGCAGTCGACGTAGCTTCGCTGATCGTTCTTTGTCACTGCGTGGTCCAACCGCACATGACGGGAGACCCAACCGCCATGCACAGTTGCGCCGTGCCTCTACGCACGATCTCACGCGCGGCGATCATTGCCATGCGAACATTGAGCGCGCCGATGGCCGGGTGAAGCCCGGCAGTCGTGAAAATGACAGGACCACGTCCGCCGTTTCGTCCGTTCGGTGCCGCGCCCGCTCCGACGGGTGGCGAAGTCGCGGTGACCGGAGCCGCTATGTCAGCTGAGCCGCACTTTCACATAGCTGCCAGGCGCATCCTGGATTGGCTTCAGCTTGCCGTCGCCCGGCACGCGCGCCGGCACCTGCGCTTTCGCCTGCGCACTGACCCAGCGGTGCCAGTCCGGCCACCACGAGCCAGCGATCTCGGTCGCGCCCTTGAACCAGGCTTCCGGATCCGCGGGCAGTTGCTCATTGATCCAGTGGCTGTACTTGCCGCCCTCAGGTGGATTGACCACGCCGGCGATATGTCCCGACGCGGCCAGAACGAAGCGCTTTTTGCCGCTCAGCAACTGCGTCCCACGATAGGTGGATTTCCATGGTGCGATATGGTCCTCGCGAGTGGACAGAAAATACGCCGGCACCTTGACCTCGCGCAGATCGATCGGCACGTCCGACAGCTCGATGCCGCCCGGCCGTGCAAGTAGATTCTTCTGGTACATCTTGCGCAGGTAGAAACTGTGCATGCGCGCCGGCATGCGCGTGGAATCAGCGTTCCAGTAGAGCAGGTCGAACGGGAACGGATCGTTGCCCAGCAGGTAGTTGTTGACCACAAATGACCAGATCAGATCGTTGGCACGGAGCATGTTGAACGTTGTTGCCATCTCGCTGCCTTCGAGATAGCCACGCTCGTTCATTTTTTCTTCCAGCGAGCGCAATTGCTCCTCGTCAATGAACACGCCTAGTTCGCCAGCGTCCTGAAAATCCATCATCGTCACGAAAAACGTCGCCGACTTGATGCGATCGTCGCCCTTCGCCGCCATATACGCCAACGTTGACGCCAGCAGCGTGCCGCCCAGGCAATAGCCGATCGCGTTGACCTCACGCTCCCCGGTCGCTTGCTCGATCGCGTCCAGCGCCGCGAGATAGCCCTCGTGCATGTAATCCTCGAAGCCCTTCTCTGCGAGCTTTTCGTCGGGATTCACCCACGAGACGACGAAGACCGTATGCCCCTGCGACACCGCCCACCGAACAAAACTGTTCCGCGGCCGCAGATCCAAGATATAGAATTTGTTAATCCAGGGTGGCCCGATTAGCAGCGGCCGCTTCAGCACATTTTCCGTCGTCGGCGAATACTGGATCAACTGCATCAGGTCGTTCTGGTAGATGACCTTACCAGGTGACACGCCAATATTTTCGCCGACATGGAACGCGTCCATGTCGGTCATCTTGATGTGCAGCTTGCCCTTGCCGCGCTCCAGGTCCGCAAGCAGGTTGTTCAGGCCTTTCAGGAGGTTCTCGCCACCGGTCTCGGCGGTCTTGCGCAGCACTTCCGGGTTGGTAAGCAGGAAGTTGGATGGGCTCATCGCGTCACAGAATTGTCGTGAATAGAAATCCACCTTCTGCGCGGTCTTTGGATCGAGCCCGTCCACATGTGTCACCACGTCATGCACGTAACGCGCCGACAGCAGATAGGACTGCTTGATGAAATCGAAGACCTCGTTGTCCTTCCAGGCCTCGTCCTTGAACCGGCGGTCCGACGATGGCGCGTCGATCACGGCCTCGGCCGGCATCCCCATCATCCGCCGCGTCGTGTTCTGCCAGAGCGTCATGTAGTCCTGCCAGAAGCCGATCTGCGCTGTCATGATCGCGGCCGGATTGGCCATCAGCTTCGCCGTCATCTCCATGAACGCGCTGCCGATATTGAGTGGATCGACTTCCTGCGTCTCCTGCTGCTGGCGCTTCAGCCAGTCGGCGACCAGTCGCTGGGAACGCTCGGCGATGTCAGCCATCGAGCGACTGAGCACTGCCGGATCGGGCAGCCTGAACTGGGTCGGCCCGGGGTCGGCGTCGCCCTTTTCCTTGGTCGTTCGGGTTCGGCTGGCGTCGGACATCCGGACATCCTTTGCGTAGGCATCGCGAGCGGCTAGAGAAGTGGCAACAGCGTAGACGGATACGGCGTATGACGATCGGCGGAAGGGGCGCGCAAACTACTGGCGGGGTCAAGGCGGTTCAAGCCGTTGGCCGCGCTGCCTGCTGCATGGCTGTGCCGCTGCTGCTGGTGGGGTGTTCGTCGTCCTCTCAGTCGTCGATGAACCCGGTGAACTGGTGGCACCACCTGGAGGGCGGTGAGATCGCCAAACAGCGTCCGCCGCCGCCCGGCAGCAACCAGCCGTATCCGAATCTGGCGACGGTGCCGCCTCGGCCGGCGGCGCCCGACAAGAAGGAACTGGAGGCGATCACCCAGGGCCTGGTTGCCGATCGCGCGCACGCCCAATACATGGCCGCGGCGGCGCCGATTGCCGATCCATCGTCGCCGCAAGCT
>JASHQG010000783.1 GCA_030037665.1 Acetobacteraceae bacterium | reverse complement strand
ATGCTCCAATCCTTCGGGTCTTTGAAAATCGCATCAGTTGCCGGTTGTCGCGGGAAGGCCGCGACGTAAAACTGAATCCGTTATGCCGATCCGAACGCGGAAAACCAATCGCAATCGGACCCGGTAATGTCTACCCCGAAGGACCCTTGTTCGGGGTCGGCCTGTGGAGCCCTCTGTGCTAGACAAGGCGATGAAGCAGGAACTCTTGGTCGCGAGGCCGAGAAGCCCCGCCATTCATGACGGGGAGAAGTCACGAGACGCTGCCCCCCGGCACGGCCAGCCTCCATCATCTCCACCATGGTAGCGACGAAGTTGCCTGGGTGATCGCAGGTGAGTTCACCTTCAAGATCGGCGACGAAGTCACCGTCGGCGGACCCGGCACCTGCGCGTTTATGCCGCGCGACGTCCCCCATGCTTGGAAGAACACGGGAAGTGAGACTGGCCGCGTCCTGTTTCTTTACACTCCCGCCGACGCGGGCGGCCTCATCGAGACACTCGCCGAGGGGCGACCAGCGAACGACGACGAACACGCCAGGCTCTTCGTGCGCTACCGCTGGGAAGTCGTGGGCCCGAACCCGCTTTAAGGTGGCGTCTCGCACCTCTGCACAAACGGTTTGACCGGTTGAGTGGGCCAAGAGCCAGCGTCGCAACGACCGAACCAATCCGCGTTACAGATCATCCCGCGAATGACGGCGGCGGGACGAACCCGCCGAACGCACGCTCAATCATCCCAGCAAACGCGATCGTCGTGTGGTCGTCTAGATAACCGCCGACGATTTGCACGCCAATCGGCAAACCATGTTCGTCATGGCCGATTGGCGTCACAGTGGCCGGCAGCCCTGTCGGGGTGGCGATGGAGCACCATGCGATCTGGTCGTCGTACGGCACTTTTTTGCCGTCGATGTCGATAGTGCGACCCTCCTGCGGCTCCGACTGATCTTGCGGGAAGGCTACTGTCGGCATTGGCGGGCACAGCAGCACGTCGATGTCCTGGAAGAGCGACTGCCATCGCGCCCGCAGAAAATCGCGCTCAATGCTCGCACGAATCCATTCGGGATGGGACGTCGTCACTCCGCGCAGTTCGTAGGCGCGCAGGCTCTGGTTCTCCGGCGACAGGACTTCGGCCAGGGCACCATATTTGACCCGCTCGTCGGGCGAGAGGTCGCGGGTGAAGGCGGCCGACAGCAATTCGGCGTAGTTGCGGGTCGTGCGGGCGAGATTCGGCTGATGCGGGTTGTTGCGGCTCACCCGGCAGCCCGCCTTCGCCAAATTGTCGGCAAGTGTGTTGAGCGCGCTTCGGATGCTGCTCGCGGTCGGGCAGAGCGGATGCTCGTCGATGACCAGGACACGAAAATCGCCGAGTTTGTCATGGCGCGGCGGCGGCAGTGCGAGCTTGTAGCCGATGCCCTGCCACATTGGGTCGGGCCCGGCGATCACTTCGAGTTCCAGCGCGAGATCGGCGGCACTGCGCGCCATCGGGCCACTGACCGACATATTGCCGATGACCGGGGTCGGCAGGGTCTGCGGAGGTCCCGACCCACGCAACGGCACCAGATCGAGGCTCGGCTTGTGCGCGCACACACCGCAGAAATGCGCCGGCGCCCGCAATGAGCCGCCAAGATCCGACCCGAGTTCGAACGGCACGAACCCGGCGGCAAGCGCTGCCGCCGCTCCGCCCGATGAGCCCCCGGGCGTGCGGCTCAGGTCCCAGGGGTTGTTGGTCGTGCCGTAGACCTTGTTGTAGCTCTGCCAGTCGCTGAGCCCTTTCGGCACATTCGTTTTTCCGAGGATGATGGCGCCAGCTGCCTTCAACCGCTGCACCGCCAGCGCATCGAAATTGGGCTTCCAGTTCTTGAACTTCGGATAGCCCCATGAGGTCGGCAGGCCGGCGACGTTGTACTGCTCCTTGACCGTCATCGGCAGGCCGAGCAGGGGACGGTGCTCGCCCCGGGCAATGGCGGCGTCGGCGGCGTCGGCCGCAGCGCGTGCCCGGTCGAAATCGCGCACCACCACGGCATTGATCTTCGTATCGAGTGCCTCGATGCGGGCAATGGCGGCGTCGGTCAGTTCACGGGCGGAAACTTGACGCTTGGCCAGTGACCCAGCGAGATCCATCGCTGTGCGATAGGCAGGGTTGCCCGTGGCTGCAGCATGCGCCGCTATGCGCGGCAGGCCAGACGTAGCGGCAACCATGGCCAGGCCGGCTACGACCCGGCGTCTGCTCACGATCGGCGACATGGTTCGGCCTCCCAACTCTGCGTCACTGCATTCCGTGCGGCGCACTTCGGTCACTCGATATCATATCCGACTGAATTTTCGCCAGCGCCAGGCTTTGAGCCCGTCCTCTCGCAAGCGGACGCGCCACGTAACGGTTCGGTCAATCTCTCGGCTGGCACGGCATTGCCGCCCGAAACCCGAATCGCCTGTGAACGAGATCGCGGCCCCGCGTACCTCTGTGCCGGGATTCTTGACGGTTTGGGGTCAGACGGGAGGTTTCCGTGTGGCGCTGGTACGTGGCCTGCTCAACCGGCCAAATCCTTTGCGCAGAGGTCTAGCGGCTGACGCGCAACGCATCCTATCCTCCGAGCAGATTGCGGAGAATCTGCAAGATGAAGCCGTCGATCCGGATAGCCGTCCTGCATTTCTCTCATGAGACGGTTACGTTCCTGGCCAACGACACCACTCTGGCGGATTTCATCTATCCCGGCTCGCCGGCCAAGGGGGAGGCACTGCTGAGCTGCGATCCGCGCGGATACATGGGCGGATTCGTGAAGATGGCGCGCGAGTTCTCGTCGGTGGAGCTGGTGGGTATCGAATCGCCACTGTGGCCACGAACCGGCACCGGCTCCGGATGGATCACCACGGAGGCGTTCGAGACGTTCGTGGGCAAGATGATAGAGGAACTGTATAGGCAGGGACCTTTCGACGGCTGCTATCTCTGCGTCCACGGTGCCGCAGGTGTGCGCGGCATACCGCGGCCGGAGGCAGAGTTGGCAAAGCGGGTACGCGCTGCGATCGGCTCAACAGCGTTCATCTCCGGCACGTTCGATCCGCACGGCAACGAGGACGAAGAATTCCTACAGCACGCCAACATGGCTTTCGCCGGGAAATACTTTCCGCATTACGACAGCTACTTGCAGGGTGAACGCGCGGCCCGCTGCCTGGTGCGCGCCATTCGTGGTGACTACGTGCCGACCAGCGCGACGCGGAAGGTGCCAATCATTTCACCGACCGTGTTCCAGTGGACCGGCGCCTCGCCATGGATGGACCTCGTACAGCGGGCACTGACGTGGGAGGCTCGCGAGCCCGACCTGTTCGTGAACTTCTTCTTCGGTTTCCCCTGGTCGGATGTGCCCGATGTCGGCATGACTTTCCAGGTTCTGACCAACAACAACCCGAATCTCGCCGGCGTGGTGGCCGAGGACATGGCGGCCAGTGCCTGGCGACGGCGCGAGGCCTTGTTGAAGACAGCGAAGATTTTCACGATCGACTCCGGCGTGTCGGCAGCGAAGCTCGCAATCGCGAAGGGCGCAGGACCAGTCGTCCTTGCCGACCACAGCGACCGCTCCGGATACGCCACGTGGCTGCTGCACGCGGTGATTGAGCAAGGTTTATCGCGTACGCTGATCGGGACCATTGCCGACGCCAGGTTGGTCGCCAGCCTAATCAGGGATGGCGCCAAGATCGGCGACACGGTCGATGTCGAGGTCGGCGGCCAGGTCGACGAATCGGCGGGTTTCCCGGTGCGGATTGAGGGCCGGATTGTAGGCATCAGCCACGCACCTCAGCGCGTGAAGGGTCACACGTGGTTCCACATCGGCTTCGGTGATGGCAACGTCCTGATCGTAAGCCCGTATCTGGCCCAGATCATCGAGCCTTCGACGTTTACTGGCCTTGGCATCGATCTGGCCGAGTTCGACGTGTTCGCCATCAAGTCCCGCGTGCATTTCCGCCGCGGATTCGACGACAGCGGTTTTGCGAAGACGATCCTGCTGGTGGAGCCCGACCAGCCGTTCCTCGGCACCGTCCGGCTGGACGGATTACCATATAAGAATGTCGATCTGAAACTGTTTTACCCGTACGGAAACCCCGTGTTTTCTGCGGCGTGAGGCAAGTGTCGTCGGCCAATAACGTTGCAAAGTCAACGCGACCTGTCGGTGGCCAAGTGTACTTTGCTGCGGTCAGGTCGGACGCGCGATCAGCTGCTCGGCCGCCTCCGACCCAGCGAAGATTTTCGGCTCGCAGCCGGTTTGATCGAAGATGCGTCGCAGGTAAGAATGCATGGCCAGGGGGGACAGACGATGTCAGACAAGCCCTTACCCACCGACCTCGAGCTCACTGCGCTCGACCCGGTCTTTCGTGAACATCCGCATGATCGCCTCGACCGGTTGCGGAGCGAGGATCCGGTCTACAACTTGGACGCGGCAGTGGGGCGGCTGCTCCTTACCCGTTTCGAGGATATGCGGGCGGTGCTGGCTGATCGGTCGCTTTCCAAAGATCCGCGCAAGGTGCCCGACACGCCGCGCCGGCTCGCACTCATGGCGGATATGCCCCAAGCCTTCGAGCCCTCCATGCTTCACCTGGATGACCCCGACCACAAGCGGCTCAGGGGGCTCGTGTCCCAGGCCTTTAACCAGCGCTCGGTAGACGCCTGGCGCGCGCGCATTCGCGCCATTGCCAAAGCGCTCCTCGATGCACTCGCCGATCGCGGCTCGTTCGATGTGATCGGCGAATATGCGGCACCATTGCCGATCACCGTGATCGCCGAGATGCTGGGCGTCGATCCCGGCGATATGCGACAATTCAAGCGCTGGTCAGATGCCCAGGCACATATCTTCAACCCGGCCCGCTCGCCCGAGGAAACAGCGGAACTAAGAGCGGCCGGGCAGGGTCTCAATGATTATTTCACGCGCGCGATCGATGCACGACGCGGTCGCCGCGGCGACGACCTGATCAGTATGCTGGTCGCCGCCGAGGAGGCAGGGGATCGCCTGTCCGCAGGCGAGATTATCGTCACCTGCAACCTGCTGCTAATCGCCGGCAATCTCACCACTACCGACCTGATCGGCAACAGCGTCCTCGCCCTACTCCGGCATTCTGATCAGCGCGCCAAGCTGTGCGTGCACCCGGAGCTTATGCCCAACGCGGTTGAGGAGATGCTGCGATACGACCCGCCTGTAGTGCAGGTCCATCGATTTGCACTGGAGGGCCGGGAGGTCGCCGGGAGGAAGGTGCACGCAGGTCAGGAGATGGTCTGTTCGCTGCTCGCAGCCGGCCATGACCCTGCGCGGCACTCCAACCCGCACGGTTTTGACATCGAGAGGGCAGACACCACCCATCTCGCCTTTGGTGGCGGCGCGCATTACTGCCTCGGTGCGCCGCTCGCCCGGGCCGAGGCACAAATCGCCATTGCTGCGCTGTTCGAGCGGTTTCCCCGGCTGCAGCTTGACCCGCAGCATGCTGTCGAGCACAAGCGCGTGCCGGTCTTCAATGGACTGGAAGCGCTTTGGGTGCACGCCGCTTGACGCCCGGCAGGGGCGCAGACTCAGTGGAACCCGATCGTGACCGGTAATGGTCGGTGGTCTCAGAAATGAAGCCCCACACCTAGACCCAGTCCGGCACGGGTTGAACTCGGAAGCACTGCCACCGCATCGTCGGCTCCCGGCGCGACTTCGCTGTCGGCACAAGGATCACCGAAGGTCTCTTGTCCATCCGGCGCAGCGGCCCTTTGGCAGGAGACGACCCGTAGGTCGGCGTACTAGCCGGGCCAGAAGCTGCACATTGGGCGCTACGTAGCGCCGACGTGTGGCCTTGCGGCTTCTCGGCGAACTCGAGGTCGATGCCCGTTCGGGTATGAGCGGGCGGAGGGAGAATTGAGACGGGACGCTCGATCGAGGACCAGCACCCGCGGAACACGTGAGGGAAACTGGGCGCCCGGCGACTGCCGCAGCCCGGAGGAGCGTCGACAACACAGCAGCAAATGGAGAGCCGTTCCGCCGCGGAGCCGCGGCGACGATGGATTCCGCAATTGAGAACCGGACATGGGCGGGCTAATCGGCGGCGAGCGGGCGTGAATGTCGCAACCTTTCGCTGGACCGCGTTGCTGGGCTTTTCCAGAACATTCAATCATGGTGGACCGACTGGTGCTGATCGTTGGCAAGCCCGATCAGGGGTTTGTCTCCGGGCCGCGGAAACAGCAAGCGCTGGTAAAGATAGCCGATTCCAACCAGCACCAGTCCCAGCCCAATGAACGACAGCGCGCGCCAGATTCCAGCAAGACCTGCCATATCAATCAAGAATACCTTGGCGGTCGCAAGCGCGACCACGGCGGCGGATGCGATGCGTGACGTTTTGGAGTCCAAGAGCAGCCCGACAATCAGTAGCGCCACGCCGAACACGAGCCAGGCAGACGACAGAGTGTAGTTCTCGGGATTGGTGATGGGACCGATCAGCCGAGGCCCATGGTAGAGCCGCATGATTTCGAGCGTCAGATAGGCCAGCGCAAGCAACACCGAGATGGCAACTGCGGCCGCTCGGTACAGCATCGGCCTCGTATGGCGCGCGATCAGGGCCAGTGTGATTGCGAGCCCGGCCGGCAGCCCGTAGCCGAGCAGTATCAGATTGAGAAACGATCCCCCCATGGGGTCGCCGGTCAGCCGCGGGTTTGCAAACACGAACAGCGCGAACATGCCAGCGCCGGACGTCATTGCCGCAACGATCAACGCCGCGACGTCATGAACCACATTGCCGGTGCGCAGGCGCAGCCATTCGAGTCCGATCGCCATGGCGAGGCCGACGCACACGTGCAACGCAATTTCGTCGAGCCCGGCGGTTGGCGCATAAATGTCGCCGCCGTTCATGGCGTGCCGTATCTCCATAAAGGCGAATAGAACGGTGAAGAGGATCGCGGCTGCGTCGAGCATGCGCGATGGCACATCGTCCGCGCGTCGCCGTAGCAAATGCCCAGCGATCCAGAATGACAAACTCGGCACGCCGTAGCCATACAGGAGCCAATTGAAGAAAGGCGTCGTCCCCAGTTCGTCTCCGACGATGCGCGGCTCCCAAACGATTCGCGCCAGCACCAGGGCCGCCACAACAGCAGCGATCCAGCGCAGCAGCGGCAGTGGACGCTTCGACGCCACCCACGCAATTCCGGGCGCCATCAGGGCCAGCCCGATGGTTAGCCAGCCCTTTTCGAGAGCAAACGTGAGCGCCAGCGCCAGCGATGCGGTGGCGCCGGCGGCGTGAAGCGCCGCGGCGGCTGCTACGCCAGGTTGCGGATCGCGCTTTGCGAGTTGCTCGGTCGCAAACGTGAACCATGCGCCGAGCCCAAGGGCGATCGCAGAAAAGAGAAGCGAACGCTCGAGCACATCAATCCCGTAGTAGAGCGCGATCAGGATCGCGACCGGCGTCACGACCCCGGTCGTTGACCAGATGAGTGGAATCACGGCGCGGGCGTACCGGCCATGGGGGCGTCCTTGCGCAAGATATCCGGTCAGCCCGAACAATCCGGCAAAGAACGCCCCGAGCCAGGCATACAGCGCGACGTGCCCCTCGGAGGGTTGGGGCGCCAGAGCGTTGATGGGACGCGACACAACAAGCTGGCGCACTTCCGGTTCGACAGCCCACGCTATTATGACGAGTGCGGCCAGCAGCGCACCGACTGGCAGCCCAGCCGACGCCGCATCGCTGCGCCAGGCTATCGCTGCCGTCGCAGCGACGAGAAGCGCGAATGGCAGAAGTGCAGCCGGGTTATGGTCGGTTGCGACGGCGAGCAATGCGGCCACGAGCAGATAGGTCGCAACAGCTCCTGACGACATGGCATCGATGCGATCGGGCTCAGCCTTGGGGCCAAAGAACAGACCGGCGACGACAAAAAGCGCCGCAAGGGTGAAACCCGCTGCTGCATGAAAGACGTGTGGTACGACCGCGCCGATGTCGGTGATGCCGGGGAGAACCCAGAACAAGCCGAATATCGCCGTCGTCATCGCAAGCCAGCGCCACAGGCGAATACGCGCGAGCACAAACGCCGCCGCCGTGACTACCGCAAGATAGGTATAGAGCGCCCAGTACCCCGGTGGACCGGATGCCACTAACAGGGGGACGGCTTCGGCGCCGACGAGGCCGAGCGCTGCTAGCGCCGGACCATGCAGGAGTGCGGCTGCGAGCGTGGTCAGAGCAACGAATCCGAGCACAACGAAGGCACTGCCAGGGCCGATGAAGCCATAGAGAGCATAGGCGGCAAACACGGTCGCGTACGACACGGCCGTGCCGGCAGCGGTGAGGATGCTTGGAATATGCGCCGCCGGCAGACCCGAAACGTCGATGTCGTTCTCCTGACGGCGCAACCATTCCCCGGCACCGATCAGTGCAACGCTGAGCAGTGCACCAAGCGCGACGCGCTCGGGCGGGTCGAACCAGCCCTGTTCGATCGAGTAACGCACCAAAAATATGCCGCCGAGGGCCAGCGAGAGGCCTCCGATCCACACAACCCAGCGGGTGCCGAATCGCTCCTCAAGGCCGGGCCCCGAAGGAGACGGCGGCGCTATCGGCCGAACCGAGCCACGAGAGGCAGGCTCGCCCGGGGGTGGAGAAGCGCCTGCAGTGTTATCGACGGAGACCGGACCAGCCGGATGCTGAGAAGCGCCAGCGTCCAGAGCTGACACCGCCGCCCCGGTTGTCGGAACTACCTCAGCGTCCGCGGCCGTTGCAGCGGTGGGGGCGCTGTCATGGGCCTTCGATCCCGGCGTTGGCGGTGGCTCTACGGGAGCCGCAGAGAGCGTCGCAGTCGGAGCCGCCGCGTTGGCTGCGCCCGCGCGAGCGGCAGCTTCTCTTCCCATCGCCTCCAGCGCAGCGAGGCGCGTTTCGATCGCACCGAGGCGGCCGAATGCGCTGGAACTTCGGGAAAAAAGCATCGCGATCGGGATCGCCAGAACGATCAGGCCGAGCATGATCAACATGTCCAACCCGCCTGCGCATGGTCGTGAGGTACTCGCCGTTGGTTCTCGTGTATGCAGCCCGGACTTCTCATGGCGACCGGAAAACCGGCCGCGGAGGCTTTGCGATACCCGTTCACCGTGGGCGCATTTTCCCGCGGCCCGTACTGCGCGGTCTCGTGCATAGGGTGCACATCGGTCATTGCTTGGTTTTCCGAAACTGAACGACGTTCATTTGATAGCTTGCTTTCTGAACAATGTTTAGTAAACTCCCCGTGGGCTGCAGGACGAATCGGGGGGAGGCATGGGCCGGCGGTCAGATCACACCCGAGAGGAATTGGCGGCGCTTGTTGTCGGGTCAGCGTCGGCGATTGCCGCTCGCGAGGGCCTGCGCGGTGTCGCGATGCGGCGTATTGCCGAGCGCATCGGCTACTCGCCCGGCAGCATCTACAATGCCGTGGGCGACCTTGACGACGTGGTGCTTCGGGTCAACGCAGCCACCCTGACAGCCCTAGCCTCGCGGCTGGAGGCGGACCTGCTCCAAGCCGGTGACATCCCGCCGGCAAAGCGCGCACTGGTACTGGCCGAGACGTATCTGGATTTCGTATCAGAGTACCGCCTGTTATGGGGCGTTCTGTTCGAGCACCAACTGCCACCCGGCCGGTCTTTACCGGAATGGTTTATTGCCTCCCGTGACCGTCCGGTACAGATCGTCCTGCGGGCGCTCGCACCGTTGTTTCCCGCCCGCCGGGCCGCCGAGCGCCGGCGTGCTGTCCTGACCCTGTGGGCCGCGTTGCAGGGCGTCATCTCGATGGCGACCCAGGGCACACTCTCCTCACTCGCGGATCGGACGGAGCCGCGCCGGCTCGTACGCCTTCTCGTGGAACGCTATGTGACGGGTCGCTCTTCGGAAGCCTGATTCGCAACGCAGGCTCGGTGAATTGGCGGACCTTCACTCCAAGGCAAGTTATGCCGATATCGGCATACCATGCCGTGGCATTGGCCAACAACCGAGGCAATTCACTGCCCCCGTCCCTGAAGGACCGCAGCGCCTTGCTCACGCTACGCGGCCGAGGGTGTGTGCTT
>JASHQG010000782.1 GCA_030037665.1 Acetobacteraceae bacterium | reverse complement strand
ATGCTGCAGTGCGATGACATCGCGGGATCCCGTTCTGCCCCTTGTTCAACGCAATCCCGTGCGAGGCCACGCGCTCCGGTCTGCCGCCATCAGCACGGTGCGTGAGCTGAAGGGTATCGCTACCAACCTCAGCTTTTCACCGGCCATGCGCCCCGGACACACCAAGGGGTCGTCGGCTGGGCGTGTTCATGCTGTCGCGGGTGCACCGTCGCCAGGGTCTTTTGATATCGGTTATGTCTCGCCTCAGAGTCGCGGCAGACCCGCAGATCGCCGTTGGTCGCCACCCAACCGGTCAGACGACAACCGGCGTGGACGGTGCGGCGGGCACCCTGGGCAAGCCATGCGTCCCCCAAAGGTGGGTCGTGGCGATGCCCGCTCGGTGTGATTTGCCAGGCCGGTCGCAAACAGCGGCCGGTCGTCAAGGCATCACACAGTCACCAAATCGGCGCGTCGAACAGGAACCGCCTGCGCCCGATGCTGGACGACGACAACAACACAATTCTGGCGGACACCTGAGAGTAGCGCGGCACCGCGGGGTGCCTCACACAACGGTGGTACCCGGCTGTCACGTGCCGGTGGATCGACGAGCCAGCTACTGCCGCGCGAACTGGGCCTTGCCAGGACAGCCAATGGTTAATAACATTGAGCTGCGAGCAAGGATTGGTTTGTCGTGTCGTCGGACCAAGCGAGACAGCAACTGGAGAACCAAACCCATGGCTTTGCGATCGATCAGTTATCTCGGGATGGCTGCCGGAATCGGCACCGCGGTGTTAGTAGCCTCCGCGAGCTACGCGCAAGTGGCTACCACGCTGGAACAGGCTGAAATTGCTGGCCTGAATCCTCAGACGCGCGCTGAGGTTCAAAGCAGGATGAAGCAAGGTGGTCAGACGGTCAGCGAGATCCTCACGACGATCTTGTTGAACAGTATCAAGTTGAAGCATCTGGGCAGTCAGATCGTGGCGCTCGACTTCAATCACGGCGTCGCAGTCGTCCGCACGGCGAGTGGCCACCTGCGCAGTGTCCACTTCGACACGACGACACTAGAAATTCATTCCTGATCGCCCGAACCTGCCGCGACTTGCCCTCGAACGGGGCGCGCCAAGACCGAGTGGCACCCGCGATTGGTCGGGCCCGCAGCGCGTGACTGCCAGCGCTGTCGAACCCTGCCCAGCACGCAAGCCGTGGAAAGAGTGTTTGTAAGCTGCTAATGTCAGCTTGTGTCGGTGCGAATGTGATTGACGTGACAGCTTACGAGATGTCGAGCGTACTCGGGGGATGGAAGCGTCGTTGTAGCGTGCCCGCAATTGCTGAGAAAAGGTCCGGCTGCGAGGATGCTACCGCAAAAGATTGAGAAAACGCAGGACGGCATTCTCTCAATGTTGCGGCAATAGCTTGGAATATGCCGTGGCATATCCGAAATTGTCGGCAATTGCGGCGCCTCGTTCCGCCTCACTTTCCGTCCGAACATGAGCGCCAACACGACAGAGGAGATCTGCCTCCGATCACCGAGAGGCCGCAGCGGAGCTCGGGCGTTGGTGGCTGGCGTCGAGGGAGACTTCCGGGCTCGTATCGCCGATCGCCCTCTCGATCCACGCATCCATGCTGGGCAGCGTGATGGCACCACGGGTGCCGCACGCGGTGCAGCAGCCTATTCTCGCGGCGACGCTGGTGCTGCCGAGGGGACACTGGTCATGTGAACCCGGCACGGCAGCGCCGGGTCCCTCGGAAGCCTTCTACCGGAGCGACGCGCATGACCAACCTGGCCACTCTGCGGCTTCAGCGAATCGTGGACCGTCTTCTGGTTCCGTGGCGGGACGCCATTGGCCCCGGAGTGACGATCGGCGTCGTTCGCGACGACGTTCTCTCTGTCCACCGCAGTGCGGGGCTGGCGAACATCGAGCTCGACGTGCCTATCGGGCCGCACACCACGTTCCGCATCGCCTCGGTCAGCAAGCAATTCACCTGCGCTGCAATCCTCGCGCTCGCCGCGGAGGGGCGGCTGAACCTCGAAGACGATATCCGGACCCATATTCCCACATTCCCGCGTTTGGAGGTTCCCATCACACTGGCGCACCTGATGCACAACACCTCCGGTGTCCGCGACATGCTGGAAATCATGCGTCTGGGTGGCGTCGATCTCGGCCAGGCTTGCGCCGCACAAGACCTGCTGGCCGCAGTCTGCCGGCAGCAGAACCTGAACTTTCGACCCAATACCCGATACCTCTACAGCAACTCCAACTTCATGCTGCTTGGCCACGTCGTGGAGCGGGTCAGCGGCGAGACTTTGGCAGACTTTCTCGATCGTCGCTTATTCGCGCCGCTCGGCATGACGATGACACGCCATACGCCGACGACAGACGAGCTCGTTCCCGGCCTTGCCACCGGTTATCTTCCCACACCAAACGGTTGGCGCCGCGCATGGCATCGTTTCCCGTTGCACGGCGAGGGTGGGCTCGTATCCTCGGTCGAAGATCTCGCACTCTGGCATGCACAGTTTGGCGTGCCGGCACGCTATGGTGATACACTGGCGGCAGCACTCGCCACCATGACACCGTTCGAAAACGGCACACCCAACACTTATGCGCGCGGACTGCGGATCACGGTATGGCGCGGGGTACGCACCATCGGACACGATGGCCTGTGGCCCGGATTCAAGACCAGTTTCGTTCGTATCCCGGATCACCGCGCCGCCGTGATCTGCATCAGTAACGACGGGACGTCGGATCCGCACGACCTCGCGTTCCAGGTGGTCGATGCAGTGATCGAAGGCGCGCCCGGCGTGTATCCCGTACCGCCGATGCCGCACTGGGCGAACGCACCCGAGCTGCCCGGGCGCTATGTTGAGCCTCGTACCGGCGCCACGGTCGACGTCGGGCGCGACGAGCAAGGCCGAATCACCGCCAACCAGCACGGCGTGGCAACGTGGATGTTGCCCACTGAGGATGGCCGCCTTGCCACGAGCCGCGGCTCGGCTGATTTCACCATGCAGTTCAGGGACGATGCGTTGCACGTGGAACGCGACGCCGGCGTCACTGAAACACTGCGCCGCGCCGCGACGGAACCGCAGCTGCCGGCAGACCTGCCGGGCCTGTATGTCAACCCCGACACCGCCGCGACATGGACAATCACCGCGACCGACGCCGGCGCGACGCTGCGCGTGTCCGGACCGTTGCTGACGAATGTTGGTCCGTGGGAGATCGAACCGATCGAAGGCGACTGCATCCGCATCTGCACGCCGCTTACGCTCTATCGCGGCTGGATTGACGTCGTGGTGCGGCGCGACGCCCGGGGCCAGGTGACAGCGCTGCACGTCGATGGCGGCCGCGTGAAGGGCCTGATGTTTTCGCGGCTGACGTAGCGCGACCTTCCGCTAACCCGCGCGCAGATAGGGCCGCACCGCATCCAGCAATTGCGCGGTTGGAGCAAGCCGCGGCCCCTCGCCCGCATCCACCGGCGGCACGATTGTCACACCCCAGCGTGGCAGCGTTCGCAGTGAGGTTTGCGCCATCGGATGATCCAGCAGAGGTTGGTTCAGCGACGGTCCGACGACGACGGGTGTGCCGCGGCCGATCGCCTCGGCGACCACCGACAGCGTCAGGTTGTCGGCGATCCCGTGCGCCAGCTTGTTCAGCGAATTGAAGCTGCACGGCGCAAACAAGACGACACCGCGCGGCGGACGCGGACGGATGGCAAGATCGAAATAGGATTCGGCAACCTGCGCGCCCTTGACGTCCGCGAGTTCGCGCGGCGCAATTACGCGTGCAGCGTTCGGCGTCGGAATAGCAATGACAGTCGCAAACCCGAGCCCAACCAGACCGCTCAGCAACTCAGGCCCACGCGCGGCCGTCGTCGTGCCGCTAAGCATCAGATAAGCGACGTCGAAGCGTTCCTTTGTCACCTGCGGCAACTCCTACAACCGGAGGCAATGTCGATGCCTACGTTCAGTCCCTCAGCCGATCTTACCATGCATTACGAGGTCGACGATTTCACCGATCCCTGGACCCGGCCGCAAACCATTCTGCTGCTGCACGGCAACGCCGAGAGCAGTCTGGCGTGGTACGCCTGGGTGCCGAAACTGGCGCGGCACTATCGCGTGGTGCGACCTGATATGCGCGGTTTTGGCAGATCGACCGCCATGCCGGCGGAGTACCAGTGGACGCTCGATCGGTTGATCAACGATTTTTGTGCGCTGATGGACGAACTGGGCGTTGCGCGCTTCCACCTTGTCGGCGCCAAGATCGGCGGCACGGTCGCGCGTGCGTTTGCGGCGCGCCGGCCGGACCGCCTGGTCACACTGACGGTGGTCGGCACGCCGCCACCGTTGCGGGTCGGCGCCGCCGAGCGCGTGCCCGACCTGGTGCGCGAATTCCAAACGCACGGCGTTGAACACTGGGCGCGGCAGAGCATGGCCGGCCGACTGGGCAGCAACTTTCCGCCGGCGGGGGTTGCATGGTGGTGCGAATTCATGGGCCGTACCGCGGTGTCCACGCAGCTCGGCTTTATGGCGACGATCGCCTGCGCGGACATCCGCGCAGACGTGCCGCAGATCGCCTGCCCGACCCTGGTGATCACCACAGAGCGCAGCGGACTCGGCTCGGTCGAGGAAATGCGCACCTGGCAGCGGCAGATTCCGGATTCCGAGCTTCTGGTGCTGCCCGGTGATTCGTATCACGTGGCAGCCACGCATGCCGATGCGGCCGCGGACGCGACGCTCAACTTTATTGCGCGACGCGGTCACTGATCACCGTTCGCCCGATCTTATCACTCAACACAGTCATGCGGTCACGACCGCGCGCCCGATGCCATGTGATCCGCACGGCAGA
>JASHQG010000781.1 GCA_030037665.1 Acetobacteraceae bacterium | reverse complement strand
CAACACGGGCTTCGGCGTAGGCGCCCCCACCGATGCCAGCCCGGTTGTCAATAAGGCGACGGTCGTGCGCCTCACGCTTGCCATCCCCCCAGGAAAACTACCCGTCGTGACCAATGAGACCGTCATCGGCGACGGGTTCGGCGAACAGGCCGACAAGGGCGTGTTCATCATCGGCCCGACCGGCCTTGTGCTCGCTGCAAACGGTGTGCTGTACGTCTCTGATGCCATCGGCAATCGTATCGCAGCGATTCCCGATGCGTTGACTCGCGCGACCAGTGCCGGCACCGGGCAGGACGTGACAAAGGGTGGACTCCTGCAGCGGCCCCTGGCGCTGAGCATGGCGCCGAACGGCGATCTTCTTGTTACGAATGCGCTCAATGGCGAGGTCGTCGAGATCGATCCCACGACCCGCAAGCAAATCGGCGCCCAGTGGATCGATGTCGATCAGGCACAGACACCGCCTGGGAACGGCGACCTCTTCGGAATTGCCATGACCCCGTCTCGCGACGGATTCTATTACGTTGAGGATGACGTCAATACTCTTGTCCTGGCTCACTGAGACGGAGCAGTTGATTTCGGCAGCCGACGCCTGCACCAGCGGGCCGGACGCTGCGGCAGGTTGATCCGGAACCGGAGTTGCGAGCGCCGTGTGAGGCCGTAAGCCTCAACCGCCCCGGTCACGATTGGCACCATTGACGCTGCCAATGGTTCCAACATCGTCTTTCTTCGGCCTCGTCATGGGTCGCGCTTTTCAGCCGGGTGGCGTGTCACGGCGGCAGCGCGCGGACGCCGGCAAGGACAGTGTGCAGTTCCGCCGGCGTTAGGACGTGGCCGTAAACGACCGCGTTGAAGGTTGCAGCCAGCGTGGCCGGGTCGCGGCCGGCGAGCCATGCCAGGCCGAGCAGGCGGTTGATGGAAGGAGGCTCCTCGGTCCAACCAAATGGCAGCGCCGGGGCGACCAGTGCCCGGCCCTCGCGCACCGCTTGCAGTGACTGCCACGCCGCAGACTGGCCAAGCGTGTTGTTCATCGCAGGATCGGAAAACACCAGAATGTCCGGATTCAACGCGCGGATCTCGACCATACTGGCTTGGCGGAACGTACCGCTGCCTGGCGGAGCGACCACATGCCAGCCGAGGTGGGTGAACACCCCCGTTACATCGGTTCCGGGTGCATCAACGGTCAATCCGTCGGCGCCGCGGGCGCTCAAGACGCGTGGTGATGGGTGCGGACCGGTTGCGAGGCTCAGCAGGGCTTCGGCAAATCGCGCCAATTGCTCGGCACGCGCCTCGCGGTGCAGGACGGACCCCAGGGTGCGAAATGCTTTCGGGATGCCGTCGAGCGAGCCGTCCAGCAGAATGGTTGGAATACCGGTCCGCTGCTGCGTAGCACGCGCCAGTCCGCTATAACGCGGGGAGACCGTACCGTAGTCCACAATCAAGTCCGGCTTCAAACCAATGATTTTGTCGGTGACGTCTTCCCGACCGGTCAGTCGCGGCACCTGCGGTAGCCCCGCCGCCTCGGGTGACAGCAACGCACGGGCCTGCGACGAGATGGGCGATGGCCAGCCGATCATCAGGTCAGGGGCTAAGGCTGCCAATAGAACCGCCGCCGGAGGACCCGCGGGCAATACGCGGTGGATTTGAGTTGGCACTGTCACCGAGCGACCGGTGGCATCAACAATGTCGGCAGCCGATGCGGCGCCGGACCAACCAAGCAGGATGAGAAGCAAGAAAATGCGGCGCAGCATCCGTCCTCCCAGGCTATTACGGTATATCCTGCCCGATATATCGACAAGACCCGGCAGCAGCGCCGGCGGCAGTGCATGCTTTGTTGCAAGACGCGGCAGGCGCATCGGGCCTGAGTTGGCGCTCGCGCCTGAGTTGGCACTCGCGGTGGTACCCGATGGCAGCGTCGCTATTGGTCGCGCGCAGGTATCGCTGCTCCGGTGAATCCGCGCCACCGGCTCGGCGGCCGCGGCGGTGCGGCGGCTTGGGTCCAACTGTTCCTATTGTTGGAAATTGGTCCTGCGACGCGTGTGATGGTCGCCACCCCGCTCGTGGAGCCGATCCAGAGCGGCCGCCTTGATGGTGGCGCAAGATTGACACGCAATGGGCACGGCGTGCTGCCAGCTTTTCGGCGGCTGCCAACACGTGCGTCTCAGTCAGGCCGCACCGATCGTCGTGTCATCGCCAAGTCGTGCGGATCGTGCCGATAAAATTGGGGCCGCCACGGGCGGCGGCTGGCAACTCGACGGCCACCTCGCCGTGGCACGATGCACTGTCGGATGGCGCCGGATCGTCGCGCACCGGCAAACTCTGCCGCACCGTACGATCCGGCGTCCGGGCGGCCGTCACAGCGCCGCGGTGACCGCCTTGACCTCCGTGTAGTTGTGGAACACTTCCTCACCCATCTCGCGGCCCCAACCCGACTGCTTGTAGCCGCCGAATGGTAACGATGCGTCGAATACGTTGTGGCAATTGATCCAAACGGTGCCGGAGCGGATGCGGCTTGCAAGCTTGTGCGCCGTGCCGCCGTTGCGGGTCCATACGCTGGCCGCCAAGCCGTAAATCGTATCGTTGGCCTGCTTGGCGATCGCGTCCAGGTCGTCGTCGCCGAAAGGCTGCGTGCAGACCACGGGACCGAAGATCTCCTCACGTACCACCTTCATGCCCGACGTGGTGTTCTCCAGCACGGTCGGAGCAACGAAATAACCCAGGTTGCCGACGCGGCTGCCGCCCACCGCGACCTTGGCACCGGACTGACGCCCCTCCTCGATATAGCCGGTTACGCGGTTGAATTGGTCATCGGACACGAGTGGTCCCATCTCGGTAGCGGGATCCAGTCCTGGCCCCACCTTGATCTTGCCGGCGATGTCGGCGATGCCTGCCACGACCTTGTCGTACACCGACTTGTGCGCAAACAAGCGCGAGCCAGCGCAGCAGCACTGGCCGTGGTTAAAGAAGATTGCGTTGGCGGCACCGGAAATCGCGATGTCGAGGTCGGCATCCGGCAGGATGATCGCCGGCGACTTGCCGCCCAGTTCAAGCGAGACCTTCTTCAAGTTCCCCGCCGCCGCCTGCACGATCAGCTTGCCCACTTCGGTAGACCCGGTGAACGCCACCTTGTCCACGTCGGGATGCGCGGCGAGCGCCGCACCGGCGGTCTCACCAAAGCCGGTCAGGATGTTCACCACGCCCGGCGGCACTCCGGCTTCCTGGACGATCTCCGCAAGGCGCAGAGCGGTCAGCGGCGTCTGTTCGGCCGCCTTCAGCACAATCGTGCAGCCCGCCGCCAGGGCGGGGGCAATCTTCCATGCCGCCATCAAGAGAGGAAAATTCCATGGGATGATCTGGCCCACCACACCGACCGGCTCGCGCACCGTGTAGGACAGGTATTCACCCGGCAGCGACAGTGGGAGCGTCGAGCCGGTGATCTTGGTTGCCCAGCCGCCCATGTAGCGGAACATGTCCACGGCCAGCGGCAGGTCGGCCACGCGCGCGACCGCATAGGGCTTGCCGTTGTCGATCGATTCCAGCTCGGCCAGTTCCTCCAGGTCGCGCTCGATCAGATCAGCTATACGCCAGAGGATCCGGCCACGCTCGGACGGCGTGATCCTGCCCCAGCGCCGCTCCTCGAATGCACGTCGTGCCGCGGCCACCGCCAGGTCGACGTCCGCCGCGTCGCCTTCCGGCACGCTGGCGATCACGCCGCCAGTCGCCGGATTGTAGACCGTGAAGGTCTTGCCGGAGACAGCGGCAACCATTTTCCCATCGATCAGCATGCGGGGCGTGCGTCCGAGGAAACCGTTCGCGTGCCGCAACCTTGGATCGAGTGCGATCGTGTCCATGTCCGTCCCTCCTGACTGAGTGGCCAGCGGCCCTTGGCAAAGGCCCGATTCTGGCCCAGTATCGCTATATCCAACCACATATGGCGATGAGAGGCGAGTCCGCGACGGACTCAATCGCGGCCAGAGCCCTGGAGAGGACGGAACACCATGTATCGCGACGTTTCCCTGTTCATTAACGGCGCCTGGACGCCGGCCACCGGCAACCGTTCGCTGCCAGTCGTCAACCCGGCCACGGGCGAGACCATCGGTGCCGTCGCACATGCCGACCGTGCTGACCTCGATCATGCCTTGGAAGCGGCCGACAAGGGGTTCCGCGAATGGCGCAAGGTCTCCGCCTTCGACCGCTCGAAGGTGATGCGCAAGGCCGCCAATATCCTGCGCGACCGTGTCGAGGATATCGCGCCCTTGCTCACCATGGAGCAGGGAAAGCCGCTGGCGGAAGCGCGGGGCGAGGTGATGGCAGGCGCCGATGTCATCGACTGGTTCGCCGAAGAGGCCCGCCGCACCTACGGCCGCGTTATTCCTGCCCGGAGCGAAGGCGTCTATCAGCTCGTCATCAAGGAGCCGGTGGGCCCGGTCGCGGCCTTCTCTCCCTGGAACTTCCCGATCAACCAGGTGGTACGCAAGCTCTCCTGCGCGTTGGCCGCTGGATGCTCCATCATCGTCAAGGCGCCCGAGGAAACGCCCGCCTCACCCGCCGAACTGATCCGCTGCTTCGCCGATGCCGGCGTGCCGGCCGGCGTGATGAACCTGGTCTATGGTGTGCCCGCGGAAATCTCCGAGTACCTCATACCGCACCCGATCATTCGCAAGATGTCGTTCACCGGCTCCACCGCGGTTGGCAAACAGCTCGCCGCGATCGCCGGGGCCCACATGAAGCGCGTCACCATGGAACTCGGCGGCCACGCGCCGGCCATTGTGTTCGACGATGCGGATATTGATACCGCGAGCAAGCTGCTGGCCACCGCGAAATACCGCAACGCGGGCCAGGTCTGCGTCTCGCCGACCCGCATGCTGGTGCAGGAAAGGGTCTATAACCAGTTCGTCAACGGCTTCGTGCGCCACAGCCAGGCGGTCAGGGTCGGCGACGGCCTGGAAGCGGGCACCATGATGGGACCGACGGCCAACCCGCGCCGCATCGCGGCGATGGAGATGTTCGTCGGAGATGCCCTGCAACACGGCGCCTCCGTGCGCACCGGTGGTCATCGCATCGGCAACAAGGGCAACTTCTTTGAGCCGACCGTGCTCACCGACGTGCCGAAAGATGCGCGCATCATGAACGAGGAACCGTTCGGTCCCGTCGCGGTCATCTCGCCGTTCAGTTCATTCGACGAGGTAGCGGCGGAAGCCAACCGCCTGCCATACGGTCTGGCGTCCTATGCTTATACGCGTTCGGCGAAGACCGCGAACGCGATCGCGGCCGCGGTGGAAAGCGGCATGATCTCGATCAACCATCACGGTCTGGCGCTGCCGGAAGTTCCGTTCGGCGGGGTGAAGGACTCCGGCTACGGCTCGGAAGGCGGACTGGAGGCGATCGAGAACTACCTCGTCACCAAGTTCGTAACGCAGGCCGGCCTGTAGCCACGGCATGGCCCGGGGAGACGAGCGGTCATGAGCGCGGCTGCAGCAATCCGGCACGGCACCAGCCTCGCCTTGCCGCCAAAGCTGTTCACCGTCTCCCCGGTCGCGCCGACATTGGTGGCACGCGACGACGTGCCCACCGCCCCCTCTGGTCCGGCGCGCCGCACGAAGATCTGGGAATTCCACAGCAACCTGCATTGCTCCATCATTGGGACATGCCTGTCCACCGGCGAACTGCGGCAGGTGCTCAGGAAGCTGGGCATCGCATCGCCGGACAGCACCGATCATGAATTGCATGCCGCCGCCGTGAGTCTCGCCGGGCGTCACGACAAGGCGGCGAAGCTCCTGCACAAGGCGCTGGACGAGCGCCACCGGCTGCCGATCAGCCAGTTTGCCAGGGCAACCACCGAAGATGCGGTGCGCGCAATGTGGCACGAGGCCGTGCGGCGGGGTGACATTCCTGGCGCCTATTGGGCGACGCTGACGCACCCGGCCGCGACACAGGTACTGGTCCGCGATGCGTTCGGCGAGGTGCACATGCTGTCGCATCTGGTCGGTGCAGCCAACCGCGCCGATATCCGACGGCTGTGTCAGCTGGAAGCCGAGAACACTGAGCTGCGGGCCCGCCTGGATCGCCAGCAGCTTGCGTTCCGCGATGCCGTGGTGACGCGCGATGCGCGCATCCGCGAACTGCATGACTGCCTGGCACAGCGTGTCGCATCGGAACCGGGGGCGGCCGGGGACAGTGATGTGCTGCGTCAATTGATCGCCGATCTGGAACGCCGTCTGGCGGCCGAGACCCAGCGCGGAGGCATGCTGAACGACAAGCTCGCCCGCGCCAGCGCCGCGCTTGCAGAAGAGCGCGGCGCGCGAGCCAGCGCGGAACGCGATGCCGGCGCCTTGCGCTGCGAACTAGAGTCGATTGCCGATCGTTTTGCGCCAGGGGATGCCGGCACTGCGTGCGCGAGCCCGCCGGAGCTGCAGCTGAACGGTCTGACGGTTCTCTATGTCGGCGGCCGGCCAAACCAGGTGGCCCACCTGCGCGCGGCAGCCGAGCAGGCCGGGGCGAGGTTGCTGCATCATGATGGCGGCATCGAAAACCACCTGCACCTGCTTGGCGGCCTGACAAGCCAGGCGGACGTCGTCGTCTTCCCGGTCGATTGCATCTCTCACCATGCCGCACACATGGTGAAGCAACTGTGCCGCCAGGTCGGCAATCGCTTCGTGCCGCTGCGCTCAGCCAGCGTCACCTCCTTGGTGGCCGCGCTGCGCCATCCTGACGTGATGGCGGCCGCCGACGCGGCGGATTGATCAGACGCCGACCATCACATCCGATGCCTTGACGACGGCAAACGCCGCCAACCCGGGCTTCAGACCGAGTTCCTCCGCCGCCTCGTTGGTGATCGAGGCCATGATGGTGACCGACGGTGATATCTCGATGGTCACATGCGTCGTCGTGGCGCCGGGCTTCACCGTCCTGATCGTTCCGGCGATCTGATTGCGGGCGGATAGTTTCATGGTGGAACCTCCGTCGAATTGTCGTGGGCGACGCTCTCCCCTCGCCGTGGAAGGTCGTGCTCCCGCCGTCGTCGGGGCGCCTTGTCGCTATATGCTGGCGGGTATACCGTTACAAGTGCCTGCCGCTGCCGCCGCCCGAGAGGGAAGTCTTCGGTGCGCTTTCTGTTGGTCCTCTGTCTTCTGCTTTCGCCATTGGCCGCGCAGGCGCAGCGTCTCACGGTGTTCGCCGCCGCAAGTCTGACCGATGCCATGAAAGACGTCTCGGCGCAGTGGTCCCGAGAAGGCCACCAGCCGCTGCGCCTGTCGTTCGGTTCCAGCTCGACGCTGGCGTTGCAAATCGAGCAGGGCGCGCCCGCCAACCTGTTCGCATCGGCGGACGGGAAATGGATGGACTATCTCGCCAACAGGCAGCTCATTGCCGCCGACACGCGCAAGGACCTGCTTGGCAACGATCTTGTGCTGGTTGTCCCGGCGGACCATCCACAACAGGTCAGCATCGCGCCAGGGTTCAATCTGCTGGCGATCCTCGGCCCGAAAGGCCGCCTTGCAACCGGCGACCCGGCGCATGTGCCGGTTGGCATCTACGCCGAACAAGCACTGAAGAAACTCGGCCTGTGGGATGCCGTCGCGCCGCGCCTGGCCCGCACAGCCGATGTTCGCTCCGCCCTGCTCTTGGTGCAGCGTGGCGAAGCGCCGGCCGGCATCGTCTATGCGACTGACGCCGCGGTGTCGCCGGCGGTCATGGTCGCGGGCACATTTCCCGCCAACACGCACGACCCGGTCGCGTATCCGTTCGCCGTGACCAGGAGCGGCGACACGCCGGAGGCGCGGGCGTTGCTGACATTCCTGGCGGGACCACAAGCCCGCGCCATCTTCGCCCAACGTGGCTTCAAGGTTGAATAATCTGCTGCTCACGCCAGAGGACTGGGAGGCCGTACGCCTAACCCTGGCCGTGGCGGCTCGCGCCGTTGGGTTCGGGCTGCCGCTGGCGGTGCTGGTGGCGTGGGTCCTGACGCGCTACCGGTTTCCTGGTCGCCCGATTGTCAACGCGCTGGTGCACCTGCCACTGGTCTTACCGCCGGTGGTGACCGGCTGGCTGTTGCTCATCATCTTCGGCATTCGCGGCCCGATCGGCTCTTTGCTCTACGACTGGTTCGGCGTGCGGCTGGTGTTTACCACCGCCGGCGCCAGCCTCGCGTGCGCCGTCATGACCTTCCCGGTGATGGTCCGAGCGGTACGCCTGTCGCTCGAATCCGCGGATCCCGGGCTGGACCAGGCTGCACAGACGCTCGGTGCAGCGCGCTTCGACCGGCTGATCAACGTGACACTGCCGCTCGCATCGCCCGGCATCCTGGTGGGTGCGATCGTTGCTTATGCCACCAGCCTGGGAGAATTCGGCGCGGTCATTACCTTCGCCGCGAACATCCCGGGCCAGACGCAGACCCTGCCGCTGGCGATTTTCACCGCGTTGCAGGTGCCCGGCGGGGAGGCTAAGGCCGCGGAACTGGCGCTGGTTTCGGTGGGCCTGGCGTTGATCGGGCTGTTGCTGTCGGAATGGGCAAATAAACGGCTGAACACCGTGCTCGGCCGATGAGCCTGAGCGTCCGGTTGCAGCACCGCTTCCCGTCCGTCCAAATCGATGTCGCGTTTGAAACCCTTTCGCCAGGGGTCACGGTATTGTTCGGGCCCTCCGGCTCAGGAAAATCAACCGTCATTGCGTCGGCCGCCGGATTGCTCCGGCCCGACATGTGTCGCATTGCGGTGGACGAAAAGGTGTTGAGCGATACGGAGAGAGGCATCTGGCTTCCGCCTGAGCAACGACGGGTGGGCCTGGTGTTTCAGGACGCACGATTGTTCCCGCATATGTCGGTGGCGACGAATTTGCGCTTCGGACTGCGCCGGGCCCCGCCCGGTCCCGTGCAATTCGACACGGTTGTTGGTTTGCTCGGCATCGGCGCGCTGCTGGACCGCCGTCCCCACACGCTCTCGGGCGGGGAACGCCAGCGCGTCGCGATCGGGCGGGCTTTGCTGGCGCAGCCGCGCATGCTGCTGATGGACGAACCGTTGGCAAGCCTTGATGCGGCACGCCGGGTGGAAATCATGCCATACCTGACCCGGCTGAAGACCGCGCTCAACCTGCCAATTCTTTACGTGACCCACGCGTTCGACGAAGTGACGCAGATCGCTGATTCGATCGTGCTGCTTGAGGCAGGCCGGGTCATTGCCAGTGGCTCAGTGTCGGAGATCGTTGCACACGGCGGGTTGCCGCTGGCGCTGCGCGACGATGC
>JASHQG010000780.1 GCA_030037665.1 Acetobacteraceae bacterium | reverse complement strand
CTAACCGACGGATTGCGGATCAGGCCCTTCGACGAGAGCTGACTCTCCAGCATCCGGTCAACCTGGGTCGTCGTCATGCCCGCGACATGCACGTCGCCGAGTAGCGGCAGCGCGATGTTGCCTTCATCACCGACCCGGAAGTCGCCGGTCAGCTGATCCTCGCCGAAGGTTATGATGCGGACTGTGTCGCCGCTTCCCAGCGTATACCCGTAAACGACGTAGTTCGGCATCGGCGGCACGTTGGCGCCGGGTTGGCAGCCAGCCAGCAAAAGCGCGGCTAGTGCACAAATGAGCGTCCCTCTGAGCGTCACCGTTCCTATCCCTCCCTCTCCGTTCGTTGGGTCGCGCCGGACGGCCCGCCCATGTCAACAAGCGCCTCGAGGCCGCTACGGTCAAGAATGGTCACACGCCCACGGCTTGTACGTACGAGACCTTGCCTCTGCAGTGCCGCGGCCGTGATGGTGACAGCCGACCGGCGCACTCCAAGGCTACTCGATACCATTTCGTGGGTGATTGCAATGTCGTCGCTGTCGAGGCGCGCATGCGCCATGAGCAGCCACCAAACGTAGCGCTGCTGCACGGTTGCGCTGGCATTCCACGCTGCCATCTGCATCACCTGTCGGGTCAGTGCCTGTACCGATCGCATCATGGCGGCGCGTACGGTCTGGCTCTCGTCAACGCAGCGCACCAGCGTCGCAACCGACATGCGCAACGCGGTTCCGGCGACCTGCATGACAGCAGCCGCCGAGGCAGGTGCGGCCGGGTCGAGCAGCGCAAGCCCACCCACCAAGGCTTCACGGCCGATCATGGCGACCTGCAATGGCGGGCTCGAAGCGGTCGCAGCCGTAACGATCAGCGAAAGACCGCTTTCGATGAAATAGACATGTTCGGTGACCTGTCCGCGCTCGATCAGCACCTGGTCGCGAACCAGCCGCACGCGCACCAGGTGCGGGGCCAGACGCAGATAGTCGTCCTGCGGGAGTGCGGCGAGGAGTTGATTGGACGGGCGGAAGACTTGGCTCGGTGGTTGCAAGGCTGTGCCGGCGGCCGCAGCCGTATCCTCGTGCGGGGGAAGCAAGGCCGGAGTCAAGCGATGCAGCCCATATCAGGTACGAACGTGGTCGACCGTGCGGTCTGCCGCGTGCGCCCGAGAGGCCGTGCGACGGAATGGGATCTTGGTTCGGTTAACAGCGGGGTTAACAGTGTTATGTTCCATCAACACGGCCCGTTGACAGGCTCAGGACAGTCTCTGTCACCGTTGGAGGACTTCGCAGGATTGAGACGAACCGTTCCGTGCGTGAGGCGAGACGACGACCACCAGAAGTTGGGCGGAATACATAACTGGACCGTATCGCACGGCTCACACGTCATCCATGTTGCGGTATCTCACGATCGCAGGAGACCCATCACGATTTCAGGAAACCCGTTGCCGCGTGCGGGGTCCCGGCCTTACCAAGGGGGCACACGAGGCAACGCGAACCGGTCCCGGAGTTGCTCCTTCATCAAAGATGCACCTGCGTCTGCGATGTTGTGACAACTTAAAAAAATGATACCGTCCGCGCAGGAAGCGTCTGAGCCAGTCGACTTGCAGCGAGCGCAATTGAGTCGGGGGCCAGAATGACTGTTGTTTCGCGTGCAGGCCTGAATCACACGCAGAATATTTCATCCAGTACGTCGGTTATCGAACTGGCCACGCAAGGCTCCCGCTTTGCACGGCGGGCACGACGATCGCGCACTGCGTCGCGGATCTGTGCGAGTACCCTCGTGCTGGCGGACGTTTGCGCCCTTCTTTTGTCCGTCGCTGTCGCGTCGCTGCATCACGGGCTCTTCGACGCACGGCCAGTCCTGTCCGGAGAACAGGCATCCACTGTCGTACTTTTCGGCAGAGTCGTCCTGATGGTCGGCCTGCTGCTCGTCTTCGCGCGTCAGGGCCATTACACGCGCCGCCTGCCGTTCTGGACGGAGCTTCAGCAGGTCGTCGTCTCCACTCTGATCGTTATGGTCTGTTACGGTTTCTTGTGTTTCGCCATCCATGACACGGAATCGCGGCTCTTCCTCGGGCTCACCTGGGTCCTGTTGCCCCTCTTCGTCATGCTTGCCCGGGGTGGCGCGCGCTCACTGCTCACGCGTGCCGGAATCTGGCGTCTTCCCGTCGTGCTGGTTGGACGCGGTCCGCACGCGCGCGCCACCGAAGCCGCGCTCCGCTCCGAGGCGCGGCTCGGCTACGACATCGTTGCGACAGCGTGCCCGACGGAATTCGGCGCCGCCGCGCGACCCGATCAGTGGCACGCGGTGCTGGACCATTACGGCGCCGCGCTGCTGGTCCTGAGCCTCGACCTGACCGACCCCGCGGCCACGGTGTTGACGGAATCGCTCGTCCGCGCTCGCGTGCCGTTCGCCGCTATGCCACGGCTGGGCGGCCTGCCGGTGCTCGGGCTCGAGCGCACGGCGTTCTTCAGCCACGACACGGTCATGCTGCAGTACCGCAACAACCTTGCCCGGCCCGTTGCCCGTGCCCTCAAGATTGCGTTCGATCTGGCCGCAGCAACGATCCTTCTCCTGCTCGCCCTGCCGATGCTGCTGACTTTGGCGGCCTTGGTGCGCATGGACGGCGGCCCGGCGCTCTATGCGCACCGGCGCATCGGCGCCAATGGTCAGGGGTTCGACTGTCTGAAGTTTCGCTCGATGGTGGTCGACGCCGACGCAGTCCTCAGTCGCCTGCTCGCAACCGACAGGGCAGCGGCGGCCGAGTGGGCGGAGACGCATAAACTCCGAAACGATCCTCGTATCACCCGCATCGGCCGGTTCCTGCGCGCGTCAAGCCTCGATGAGTTGCCGCAGCTCCTGAACGTGTTGCGGCTGGAGATGAGCCTGGTCGGTCCGCGTCCGATTGTGCGCGCCGAGATCAGCCTCTACGGTGAGGATATCGCCTATTATTACGAGACCCGTCCGGGTCTGACTGGTCTCTGGCAGGTCAGCGGGCGTTCCGATACAAGTTATGCGTATCGTGTCCATCTGGACACGTGGTACGCCAAGAACTGGACCGTCTGGCACGATATCGCCATTCTGGCGAAGACGGTCCCCGCAGTCCTCAAGCGCCAAGGTGCCGTATGAGCCCGCGTAATCGGCGCCCATGGTCGAAAGTTTTCGACCGGCGCACCCCGACCTTCGTGATTGATCCCAGCGCCTCGCCACGCCGCGAACCGTCATTCACGCGCGCCGAACCGTCTCTCGCGCGCCCGCAACCGGCGCGCGGTGGCAGCCCCCAAGGACCGCGCGGCGGCGATCGTGCCGCGGCCGCGGCTCAAGCCCAATCCGCCCAACAGGCCGCACCCGTCACACCCGCCGCCCCGGTCGCGCCAAACAACGCTTTCACGCCGACGCAACCGAAGGCCGGGGGACGCCACCTGATCGGCCGCGCGCGCGAGCAGACCCGCATCGTGCAGGCGCTGCTCGAGGATCGCGCCCACGTCGTTCTCTACTCGGAGCGGGGCCGCGGTAAGACATCGCTCGCGAACTGGGTGATCGAGACGTTGCGACGATCCGGCGTCATGGTCGGCCGCTTCACCTGCGATGCGGTCACCACATACGACGACCTCATGCGTGGCGCGGTTCGCGATCTGCCGCCGTCTCTCTTGACCATCGAGGCCGCGCGCCAGAGCACCGAAGAGGGCTGCGGGGGCGCCTTGCCGTCGGGCCCCCTGCAGGCGCGCGACCTCGTGTCGCTGCCCGACCGCCTGGACTGCCGGCGCGTCATCCTGGTGATTGACGAGTTCGACCGTGTTCGCGACGACGCGACCCGGACGCGGCTTGCGGACACGATCAAGCAGCTGTCGGATCGCGTGGTGCCGCTGCAGTTTCTCATCCTGGGCGTATCCGACAACCTCGAGCAGATCCTCGGTCAGCACCCATCGAC
>JASHQG010000779.1 GCA_030037665.1 Acetobacteraceae bacterium | reverse complement strand
CCGTAGATTGGTCTGACTGCTATGGCGCCTGATCAGATAGATCGACGCGACGGCAGTCATTTCGTCATCCGGCAATGCGGCGCCGGCGCTCATGCCGGCAGGACGTTGACGACTGAGAACCACGCGCGGATTGAGGTGGCGTTTCTATCCCGCCATCGCTCCCCGCACCGCCGCCAGCGCCTCCTCCGCCCGCGACCCATCCGGCCCGCCCGCCTGCGCCATATCCGGCCGCCCGCCACCCCCTTTGCCGCCGACGGCCGCGGATGCCGCCCGAACCAGCTCCACGGCGTTGAACCGACCGGTCAGGTCCGACGACACCGCCACAACGATGCTCGCCTTCCCGTCCGCCGCAGACACCAGCGCGACCACACCGGATCCCAACTGTTTGCCGATCGCGTCGGCCAGCCCCTTCAGCTCGCGTGCCGGCACGTCTCCGAGATTCCGCGCCGCCAGCTTCACCCCGGCGACGGTCTCCGCCTCCGCCCCACTGCTGCCGGTAGCGAGCTTCTTCTGCAACTCCGCCACCTGCCGCTCGAGCCGGCGGTTCTCCGCCTGCATCGCCGCGATCCGCGTCGGCACCTCGGCCGGAGGCACCCTGAGTGCGCCGGCTGCCTCGTTCAGCCGGTGCCGCATGTCGTCCGCCACAGCCTCGGCGGCGGCGCCGGTCACCGCCTCGACGCGCCGCACACCGGCAGCGACCGCGCTTTCGCCGATGATGCGGAAATAGCCGATATCGCCGGTGCGCTGCACATGCGTACCGCCGCACAGCTCAATCGACCAGGCCGGCTTGTTCCCCTCTGGTGCCCCCATCATCACCACGCGGACCTCCTCGCCGTATTTCTCGCCGAACAAGGCCATCGCGCCCATTTCGACGGCGGCGTCAGGGGTCATCAGTCGGGTGACGACCTCGGTGTTCTCACGGATCTTCGTGTTCACCTCAGCATCGACCCAGGCGATGTCCTCGGCGGTGATCGGCCGCGGATGGCTCACATCGAAGCGCAGCCGGTCGGGCGCATTCAGGCTGCCCTTTTGCGTCACATGCGTGCCGAGGCGCCGTCGTAGCGCTTCATGCAGCAGGTGCGTCGCTGAGTGATGCGCGCGGATCGTGGTGCGCCGCGCGTGGTCCACCGCGGCAGCGACCGGTGTGCCGACGCGTGCCTCGCCCGATTGCACGTTCCCCAGATGCACGAACAAGTCGCCGAGCTTCTTCTGGGTGTCGGTAACGGCAATGCGCAACCCGTCGGGTCCGGTGATCAGCCCGGTGTCGCCGACCTGCCCGCCACTTTCCCCATAGAACGGCGTCTGATTAAGCACCACGGCGACATTCTTGCCGACCGCCGCGCTTTGCACAGGCGCACCGTCCGTTACCAGTGCGACGATCGAGGCCTCCACAATCTCCGTGCTGTAGCCGAGAAAGTCCGTCCCCCCGACCTTTTCCTTGATTTCGAACCAGACATTCTCGGTAGCCGCTTCACCCGAGCCAGCCCATGCCGCACGCGCGCGCGCGCGCTGCTCCTCCATCGCCGCATCGAACCCGGCGAGGTCCACTGTCCGCCCTTCCCCACGCAATGCGTCCTGCGTCAGGTCCAGCGGGAAGCCGAAGGTATCATACAGCCGGAACGCCACCGCCCCCGGCAGCGGCTCGTGGTCGCCGAGCCGAGCGGTTTCGTCCGCCAGCAGTCCCAACCCGCGCTCGAGCAGACCACGAAACCGCGTCTCCTCGAGCTGCAGCGTCTCCTCGATCAGCTCTTCGGCCCGGGCCAGTTCCGGATAGGCGGCACCCATCTGCCGCACCAACGCGGGCACCAGGCGGTACATCACCGGCTCCTTGGCGCCGAGCAGCGTCGCATGCCGCATCGCGCGACGCATGATGCGACGGAGCACATAGCCGCGGCCCTCGTTCGAAGGCAGCACACCGTCGGCCATCAGGAAGGCAGTGCTGCGCAGATGGTCGGCGATGACGCGGTGGCTGACCTTATGCGGACCGTCCGGGTCCTGCCCGGTTGCCTCGGCGCTGGCGAGGATCAGCGCGCGGAAGGTGTCCGTGTCGTAGTCGTCATGCTTGCCTTGCAGGATGGCGGCGAGCCGTTCCAGTCCCATGCCGGTGTCGATGCTGGGCCGCGGCAGGTCCACCCGGTACCCGGGCGGGCCTTCCTCGAACTGCATGAACACCAGGTTCCAGATTTCGGTGAAGCGGTCGCCGTCCTCGTCCGGACTGCCGGGCGGGCCGCCGGGAATGTGCGGGCCGTGGTCATAGAAAATCTCACTGCACGGGCCGCACGGACCTGTCTCACCCATGCGCCAGAAATTGGCGTCGGTGGCGATGCGGATGATCTTGTGGTCCGGAAAGCCGGTGACCTTCTTCCAGATCGCCGCTGCGTCATCGTCCTCGGCATAGACGGTGACCAGCAGCTTGTGCTTTGGCAGCCCGTACTCGCGGGTGATCAGCTCCCAGGCGTAGGGGATTGCGGCATCCTTGAAATAGTCGCCGAAGCTGAAATTGCCGAGCATCTCGAAGAAAGTGTGATGCCGCGCCGTGTGTCCGACGTTGTCCAGGTCGTTGTGCTTGCCGCCGGCGCGCACGCATTTCTGCGCCGTGGTGGCGCGGACGTAGGGACGCTTTTCCTGGCCGGTGAAGACGTTCTTGAACTGCACCATGCCCGCGTTGGTGAACATCAGCGTTGGGTCGTTGCGCGGCACCAGAGGCGAGCTTTCGACCACCGTGTGCCCGTTGCGGGCGAAGTAGTCGAGGAAGGTGGCGCGGATGTCGTTGCTGCTGGCCATGGCGGTCAGTTGGCGTCCTCACGATGTGGGCGAAAGGCAGGGACGTAGCGCGGGGGCCGGCGGAAGTCACGCGGGGCGCGGCAGAACGCGCCGAGGGCCGACCCGAAACCCCCTTGTCGATAACGTCGGCGAAGCCCCCGAATGCCGCAGCGTTACCGGCGACGGGGCTGCGGATACGGTGCGCCACCCCCGCGAGCGGACGAGCGGCCCGCACCTCTCTGCCCGTTCCGGGACGGATTTCCCGACGCGCGCTCAGCCGTTCAAACAGCGCTGGCTCGGCTGGCGCCAGCCCGGACGGAGACCGAAACGGGGTCAACACCGGCGGTCCACTACGCACCTGCGTTTGTACCCGCTGCTTCACCGACCAATCCGGCGAGCCGCAACTGGTGACCTGCGACGCTGAGCCGGGCTGAGACACGGTCAAGCGAAAGACAGACGTTGCTACATTGTTGCGCCGAGCACCCAAGGCGCGAACTCGGCCGCGCCGAAATCGAATGACTCGCTCTTGGTCCGTTCGCCGCTTGCCACGCGCAGCATGAGTTCAAAAATCCGCTGTCCACATTCCTGCACCGTCTCGTCGCCGTCGAGGATCGTTCCGCAGTTCACGTCCATGTCGTCTTCCATCCGTCGGTACATCGGCGAGTTTGTTGCCAGCTTGATGGACGGCGCCGGTTTGCATCCGAACACGGACCCACGGCCTGTGGTGAAGCACACCACGTTGGCACCACCCGCCACCTGGCCCGTCGCCGCCACCGGGTCGTAGCCGGGCGTGTCCATGAACACGAATCCCCTCGCCGTAACCGGCTCAGCATAGCCCACCACATCGACCAGATTGGTCGACCCCGCCTTGGCCATCGCACCGAGCGACTTCTCCAGTATGGTCGTCAGTCCACCCGCCTTGTTGCCAGGTGAGGGATTGGCGTTCATCTCCGCGCCCTCGCGCTTCGTGTATTCCTCCCACCAGCGCATCAGTGCGACCAGCTTCTCGCCGACCGCGCGCGACACCGCGCGCCGCGTCAGCAGGTGCTCCGCGCCGTAGGTCTCTGGCGTTTCCGACAGGATCACCGTGCCGCCGTGCTGCACGAGCAGATCACTCGCTGCACCCAGCGCCGGATTGGCAGAGACACCCGAATACCCGTCGGACCCGCCACACTGCAGCGCCACGGTCAGTTCACTCGCCGGGATCGGCTCGCGGGTCACCGCATTCGCTTCAGCCAACACTTCCTTTACGAATTCCACGCCCGCGGCGACGGTCTTGCGCGTTCCGCCCATCGCCTGGATGTCCATCGCCTTCAACCGCCCAGCAAGGCGTTGTTCCTCCATCAGCCCGCCGATCTGGTTCACTTCGCAGCCGAGCCCGAGCATAACGATGTGCGAGAAGTTCGCATGCCGTGCATAGCCGCCGAGAGTGCGGCGCAGCAGGCGCAGGCCGTCGCCCTCGCTCATGCCGCAGCCGGTCTTGTGTGTCAGCGCCACCACGCCATCGACGTTCGGATAGTCCGCCAACGGATCATCGCCGGAGAACGGATTGCGCCGGAACACATCAGCGACCAGACCGGCGACATGCGCGCTGCAGTTCACGCTCGTGAGGATGCCGATGTAGTTGCGCGTCGCGACGCGTCCATCCTTCCGTCGGATGCCCATGAAGCCCGCGGGCGAATTGGCCGGCGTGGTCGGCTTTGCATCAGCGCCATAGGCGTAGTCCTTGGCAAAATCGCCCATCGCGCAATTGTGCACGTGCACGTGCTGTCCGGGGTCGATGGGCGCAGAGGCAAATCCGATGATCTGGCCATAGCGTCGCACCGGTTCGCCGACCGCGATCGGCCGCACCGCCACCTTGTGTCCTGCAGGAATACGCTGAACTGCCGCCACTTTGTCGGCCACCGGCGCACCTGGCAGCAACGTGGCGCGCGCGATCACCACGCCGTCGTCGGGATGCAGGCGGATCACGGGCGGTGGGGGCATGGTCGCACTCCTCGCTGCTAGAAAGGCCGGCGCTCTGTTCCCCGGGCGCCTACGGGCAGGCCTTCGCTTTTACGCCCCAACAAATGGCTCTGTCCGGGACGGCATGAATCGAGCCGCTGGTCGTCGCCGCGTCAGCCCTCGGGGATGTGTTGAGCCTGAAGACGCTTGCTTGTCTCCGTCACTCAATCAAGGGCTTCGGCTCGAAAATTTCGCGCAGCGGGACTTGCGGCGGACATTGGCTATGGCCGCCGCGCCGTTAAGCTCACGAAAACCGCTCGGGCGCAATCCCGAACAAATCATCGGTTGGGCACGTTGCTTGTCCATGCCCCGGTCGCCTGCGGCGCGAGGATAGGTTCCTTCCATCCGTGCGCTCCGCTCTTGATGATGTTGGTGTCACTTGCCATCCGGTGTGTCGGGCCGATGCTCGGTCCCGTTCAGTCGCTGACGTGGCTGACGGGCCATGGGCAATGAAGCAAGTGCGCCACACACATCGTGCTGGTCCGACAAGGCCACGTCGAAGGTATCTGTCCACCACGCTTTCGCGGACAGACGGATTTGCCGCTGACCAGTCGCGGTACGCAGCAGGTGGAAACGACGCGCTACCTGCTGGCGTATTTGCCGCGCCCGGCCGCAGCCTACGCCAGCCCGTTGTCGCGTTGCATGACGACAGCCGGAAGCATCGTGCAGCGCCTGTCGCTGTCCGTCCTGCCAATGGCAAGCTTCCTCGACATCGATTAACGGGATTGGCCAGGCCGCAGCTACCAGGAGGTGCAGCAGGCCGATCCAGAAGGCTTTGCCCGATGGTTCGACGCGCCGCACCTCGCCGTCATCCCCGGCGGCGAGACGCTGCTGCAACTGGCCGGGGGCGTCGCGGAGATCATGCACATCAGCGCGACCGGCACCGCGGCGAGACGGTGCTGCCGGTCGGGCACGATTCCGTCGATCGCTTTCTGTTTCTGCCTGAACGAAGCCTCGCATTTGTAATCATTGCGATGACCACAATCGATCGGTCTGTGTCACTGAAGAAAACGCGCACGCGTTTGGTCGAGGCGACGCTGAATGGCCGGAGCAGTTCGGCCATTCAGGCCTGAAGAGCGGCGAGGGCTTGGTTCGACGAGCGCCTGCCGCCGCCCCTCAATGCTGCCCCCGGAGGGCGTCCTCCCTGCCCTCGTTCAGGACGCAACGTCTCCGGCCGCCTTGCGTGTCGCCGTGACGGCCTCGCGTGCCGCGCGCGCCATCAGGCCGCTGTCGTTAGCAATAGTGACGAAGCGGAAGCCCATGCCGATCATGCGCGCGGCGTAGGCGGGCGTGGCATTATGGATGCCGGCGAATTTGCCATGACGTTTACAGGAGGCCAGCAGCTTCTCGTAGATGCCGAGGATCAGCGGTTCCTCGCGGTCCAGCGTGGGGATTAGGCCAAGGGAGAAGCCCATATCGGATGGGCCGACATAGATACCGCTGATGCCAGGGACGCTGAGGATGTCGTCGATGTTGTCGATGCCCTCCTGGGTTTCGATCATAGGCATCACCACGACTTCGTCGTTGGCGATCTTTTGGTAGTTAGACGCCTCGCCGTACATCGCCGCGCGGATCGGTCCATTGCTGCGCTTGCCGGCAGGTGGATACAGGCTGTAACTGGCGAGCGCTTGCGCTTCCGCCTTGTTGTTCACCATCGGGCAAATCACCCCCCAGGCGCCACCGTCCAGCACCTTGCCGATGATGCCAGGTTCGTTCCACGGCACGCGCACCAAAGGCGTAACAGGGTGGGCCGTCATGGCCTGGAAGCATTGCACCATGGACAGATAGTCCTGCACGCCGTGCTGCATATCGACGGTGACGCTGTCCCAACCGCACTGCGCCATCACCTCGGCGGAGAATCCGGACGGGATCGCAAGCCAGCCGTTGACGCAGGCTTTGCCCGCGGCAAGCCGCGCTTTGAGTTTATTGGCCATGGGAATTTCCCCCGCTGTCGAAAAGAGAGAACGCGGACGCTAGGCGCGGGTTGGGTGGGGGTCAACGCGCGGCGTGTCGCTATGTTCCCTCGCGGCGCCACGCGCCGATCAGCAGTCCGAGCATGAGCGGCAACGCCGCCCACGACGGCAACAAAGTGAGCGCGGCGATGCCTGTCACCAGGTGATCGTGCCGCTGTTCCAGCCCGATCCAGGAACTGCCCGATGCAGCGCGCTCCGGCTCGGTGCGGCGTAATTCAGGAATTTCCGGCGAAGCGGTCGTACCAAGCCAGTGCACACCGCCCCCTGACTGGCTAGCGAGCTTGCCGACCCGGCTGGCGGTTGCACGCAAATCGGCGAGCTCCAGAGGATTGGCGGGGCCTGCCGCGGCGAACGCACTCCGCGTGCCGTCGGTCACCTGCCAGACTCCCGGCGTCGTCGCGGGCAGTGTTGCAGTCGCGCGGCCCGGCGCGACGCTGAGCAGTTTCAAAACCCGCGTCTTGCCGTCGGGATCCGTAACGGTCACGTCGCCCGCAGCGCCCGGTTCCAGCGAGCGCCGCTCGACGGTCAGCTTACCGTTGGCGACCTGCGCCGTCAGAGCATTTTCCTCCAGCGCCGGTTCCTTCATCAACCAGTGCGCGACCCGCCGCAGCAATTCGGCTTGTGGCCCGCCTCCTTGATGTCCGCGCGACCACAGCCAGATCTGGTCCGACGCCAGAAGCGCGGTGCGTCCATGACCAACACGGTCCAGCACCAGCAGTGGATCGCCTTGAGGTGCCTGCATGAGAACTTCACCGTGCACGTCCGTCGTCGCGATATGCTGGTACCAGGAACCCCAGGTCGGCTCGCCATTGGGGTCATCCGGCGAATTCGCGCCCTTCAGTCCGGCCGTCACCGGATCACGCTGCCCCAGCGCCGTGACGCGCGGACGGAAGCGCCCATCCACCACGGCATCCAACGGAGCCGGCACAGCCGGCAACACCTCGCCCAGCGGCGTCGCGGCCAGGCTGCCGGGGCCGGAGAATTCAGGGCCCACCGACAGGAGCAACGCGCCGCCGTCGCGAACGCGGCTGGCGATGTTGGCGAGGTAAGGTTCTGGCAGCAGACCGCGGTTTTGAAAGCGGTCGAGAATGATCAGGTCGAATTCACCGATCTTATCCTGAAACAACTCCCGCACCGGGAAGGCGATCAGGGAAAGTTCGTTCAGAGGCGTCAGGTCATCCTTGTCCGGCGGGCGCAGAATTGTGAAATGCACCAGATCGACAGAGGGATCCGACTTGAGCAGACGTCGCCACGTGCGTTCGCCGGGGTGAGGTTCGCCCGAAATCAGCAACACCCGCAGGCGGTCGCGCACGCCATTGATTTCCACCACCGCTTTGTTGTTGAGCGTCGAGACCTCGCCAGGAAGCTTGTCCGCGGACAGCTCGATTACCGTGGGGCCAGCGCGGGTGATCGGCACATGGATCGACTGCGGCACGCCGATCGGCACGTTCAGTACTTGCGACGCCTCACCGTCGCGGCGGATGGTCAAGTTGGCGGTGCCGGCATTCGACTGGGGCACGCCGAGATCGTCGACGGCAACGCGCAGGGTCACCGACTTGCCGACGATGCCATAGGCAGGGGCTTCAATAACGCGCAGCCTGCGATCGGTTTCCTCCCCCTTGGCCGGGATCAGCACGTTCAACGGTGCGCCGTCCGGCGAAGTGGCGGGGACGTCGTGAATCTCGCCGTCGGTAATGGCAATGGTGCCGGCCATGCGGGCACGCGGAATGTCGGCCAGCGCGCGGTCAACCTGCGCGAACAACCGGTTCCCTGCATCACCCTCTTCCGGCACAGTGACGGTACGCAGTTCGAGGTTAGGCAGTTTCGCGGCCTGCGCAACGATAGCCGCACGCGCCATTTCCGCGAGCTTCGCGCGGTCACCAATCTGCATCGAGGCGGTGTGGTCCACCACCAGCAGGCCGATGTCGGGCAGGATGTCTCGGGACTCCTGCACCAGTCGCGGTCCGGCGAGCCACAGCAGCAACACGGCGAACGCTGCACACCGCAACAGCGTGCCGCGCGCACGTCGCCACGCGCCCAGCGCGATGATCGCCAAAGCAACGACGCCGAGCGCCGCGATCGCCCAGACCGGCACCAGAGGGTCGAAACGCAATGCGGCGATGGCCTGCTCCGCGTGCATCTATCGATCGCCCTCGCCACTGTCGCTGGCGCTTTGGCCGCCGGCCCCTCGCGCCGGCGCAACATAGAACGGCCGGTCCCGAAGCCGGTTCACTGCCCAAGCCTTTCCAGGATCGCCGGCACGTGCACCTGGTCGCCTTTGTAATTCCCGGTCAGCGCGTACATCACGACGTTCACGCCGAAGCGGTACGCCAAAACGCGCTGCCGCATGCCCCCGGGGATCACCGCGTAGGGATAGTGGCCATCCGCGTCCACTGCCCACGCCGCTGCCCAGTCATTGCCGCCGATGATCACGGGGCTGACGCTGTCGTTTGTGGGATCACCGCCGCGCTGAACCCACACGGTCGAACCATCATAACGGCCAGGGAAGTCTCGCAGCAGGTAGAATGACCGCGCAATGACGTGATCGGTCGTCAGCGGCGCGAGCGGCGGAATCTCCAGGCCCAGTCCCACACGTTTCAAGGCGGCGCCGGTTCCGGGCGCAAACCCCGCGCCGGATCCGGAATCGCGTGTGTCGACCAGAATGATGCCTCCGCTTGCCATGTAATCGTTCAGCGCCACTGCCTCTTTCGGCGTCAGGGTTGCTGCATCCGCAGTGATCGGCCAGTACAGCAGCGGATAGAAGCTGAGATCGGTCACACCCGGCGTAACTGGATCCGGCTCCGCGAGATGTGCCGCAGTGCGATCGTTGACGAATTCCGACAAGCCCTCGAGGCCCGCTTTCGAAATCGCATCCACATTCGCATCGCCGGTAACGATGTAGCCGAGCCGTGCTTCGAGTGCGGGAAACACGCCGGTATCCAGTGCGGCGTGTGCCGTCGGTACAGTGGCCAGCACCGCCAGCACGGCCGCTGCACCGGCGGTCCGTGCGCGCAGCAAGCCGCGCAGCCCGAGCGCGATCAGCATGTCCAGTGCCAGCAGCAGAATGGCAAGCGCGAGCAGCGGCGGGCCGAGCTCCCGCTCGGGGACGGTCGCCGACAGCGGCTCGATCCGCGCACCGGAGACCGGCGGCGCCGCCTCCGGCGGTCGCATCGCCGCACCGAGGTTCAATGCCCGGCGGCTATTCTCGGGCCCATACAGTCCCGGCGGATGACGCGACGAGACGGGGGTGGCGCCGAATGCGTCCGCCTCCAATCCGGTCGCCGCCTGGGGTGGCGCCGACAGCAGCCCAAACCCGTCGAGCGTCTCCGCTGGCGCCAGCATCTCATGGCCCTGAACAGGGGCGACCCCAACCGACATTGCCACCAATCGCCGCAGCATCTCCACGAACAAACCTGACAGCGGCAGGTTCGACCAGTCGGCGTTGGCGG
This sequence comes from Acetobacteraceae bacterium, assembly GCA_030037665.1. Classification (GTDB taxonomy): domain Bacteria; phylum Pseudomonadota; class Alphaproteobacteria; order Acetobacterales; family Acetobacteraceae; genus JASHVB01. Next base: position 9,789 of record JASHQG010000779.1, on the reverse strand, counting down.
TGACATGGAATAACACGATCCGCCCTGCGCCCAGCGTGGTCGCCGTCACCAAGGGCGTTCCATCGGCGAGGGTCGCCCAAGTGTGGGAACCGAGATCGGCACTGGGCTCGGCCAGCACCTGTCGGGTGACCGTGACATCGTGGGGCACCGCCAGTCCGGCAAACGGCGAGCTGGGGGGGAAGCGGGCCAGACCCGCGGGCTTGCCCCATGACATCGCGCCGCCGAGGTCGCGGTCGCCGCGTAACAGCGTGACCGGGACCATCGGGTCGGTCTCACCCTCGGGCTGGTCAGCCATCCGCGGACCGGCGAAGCGAACCAGCATTCCGCCCTTCTCGACCCACTGCTGGATCGCGTCCCGCTCCGGCCCGGCGGGCAACGGGCGGTCGGCCAGGATCAGCACCGACAGATCGCCTTGCAGCAGCGACGCCGTCGTGCCCTGCCGCAGTTCGGTGTAGGGCGCCAGCGCGCGTTGCAGAAAAAAGAGTGACCCGAGGAACGGGGTGTCCGCCGTGACCAAGTCGCCGGCGACGAGGCCAACCGGCCTGCGGCGCCATCGCTCGTCCAGCAGCACCACCGAGCCGGCCGAGGGCGGTCCCTCCAGAACCAGCCGCGCCAGTTGGTTGCGCACCTCTGTCGGCAGAGCGATGTCGGCGGCACCGACCGCGGCCCCCGGCGGTATGGCGACACGAGTACGCGCCAGGGTACGCCCGTCGCCGGTCTGGGCCAGCACGATCGCGTTACCAGCGGTCGGCTGCGGCGCCTGCGCCACGCGCACCACCAACCGGTCGGCCTGGCTGACAGGCGGAAACAGCAACCGCGCCGGCGTGGTTGCGCAGCACACCTCGGTCACCGGTCCGGCGGCGCGGAGCGCCGCGGCGAACGGGGTGAACTCCTGGCCGTCGGTCAGCCCGTCGCCGATATAGGCCACCACCGTGCCCGGGTGCTGCCAACGGCGGAGCGCTCCGGCTGCGGCGGCGCGGTCCGGTGGCCAGGGTTCCGGCTGCAAGGCGGCCAGCCGCGCACGCAGGTCCGGCACAGGTAGCACGGTCGTGGGGGCCGGGGCGGCGCCAGTTTCGTCCGGTGCCGTCGAGAGCAGTGCCACCGGCCGCCCCGCGCGCGCCGCACGGTCGAGCATCGTGTTCGCGGCCTGCATGCGTTTCGGCCAGTCGGCGGCGGACGCCCAGCCGTTGTCGATCACCAAAAGCATCGGCCCATGACCGGCAAACCCCGCGCCGGCGTTGGTCACCGGCCGCGCCAGAGCGATGATCACCAGCGTTGCCGCAGTCAGCCGCAACGCCAGGAGCCACCAGGGCGTGCGCGCCGGGGTCTCCTCGGTCGCATTCAGTCCGAGCAGCAGGCGGAGCGCCGGAAAGGCCTCGATGCGTGGTGCGGGCGGGGTGACGCGCAGCAGCCACCACAGCAGTGGCAGCGCAGCGAGCGCGATGAGGATCCACGGCGAGACGAAAATCATCGCGCCCCCAAGGCGGCGTAGAGGGCGAGCAGTGCCGTCTCAGGCGGTTGGTCGGTGCGATGAATGCCAAATCCGAACCCGGCAGCATTGCAGATCGTTGTCAGCCCATCCTGCTGCATCTTCAGTCGGCGGGCGTATTCTTCTCGCACGGTTTCCACGCGCGGGATCAGCGTGTCGCCTTCGCGCTCGAGGCCACGGAAGCGGATCCGCCCGGCGTAGGGCAGCAGCGCCTCAGCCGGATCAAGGATTTGCAGCAGGTGGCCGGACACGGGTACGGCGGCGAGTCGCCCGACCAGGGTCTGGATTTCCTCAAGTGGGGCGAGGAAGTCGCCGAACAACACGACCGTGGCGTAGCGCGGCAAAGCGACAGGCGGTGGCAGGCCACTTTCGTCGGCAGAGGCGGCGGCAAGGTCGCCGGCAAGGCGATCAAGACCGCCGCGGCCCGAAACCGGCCGCGCGCCCTGCCGCATCAGCATGGCACGCTCGCTCCCACGCAACAGCAGCGCGGCCAACGCGAGCAGCAGCAATTCGGCGCGCTCGCGTTTTTCGAACGGCACGGCGCGCGAGTGCCAGCGCATCGAAGCCGACGAGTCACGCCAGAGGCAGACGGTCTGCGCGGCTTCCCATTCGGTCTCGCGGATGAACCAGCCGTCGGGCACTGGACGTCCGGACTTGGCCGATTGCCGCCAGTCGATACGGCTGACCGGATCACCCGCAACAAACCGCCGGAACTGCCAGAAGCTGTCCCCCTGACCGACGCGGCGGCGCCCGTGCACACCCTGTGCGACGGTGGACGCGACACGCTCCGCGGCGACGAGCAGCGGCGGCAGGCGTTCGCCGAGGGCTTCTGCGCGGCGAGCGGAGGTGGTCATGGCGCAATGAGACCGCGCCCGCTGCGCGTAAGTGATTTGGCGCCCACCGTCGGTCTTGCGCTCGTTCGCCTACCCAAGACGTGCCACCAACCGGTCGATCACATCCGCGAGCGCCACGCCATCGGCGCGGGCCGAGAAACTCAGCGCCATGCGATGTCGCAGCACCGGACGGGCGAGCGCCACGACGTCGTCGACACTCGGCGCGAGCCGCCCTCCCAGCAGCGCGCGCGCACGCGAAGCCAGCATGAGCGCCTGGGCCGCCCGCGGCCCCGGCCCCCAGGACACATGCCGGCGCACCGCCTCGTCCTCCGCGGTCTCCGGCCGCCCGCCACGCACCAGCGACAGGATCGCCTCGACCACCTTCTCACCCACCGGCACGCGGCGGATCAGCGCCTGTGCCTCGATCAGCTCCTGCGCCGTCATCGCCGGAGCTGGCCGGGCATTGACCGAACCGGTGGTCGCCAGCAGCATCGTCCGCTCGGCGTCCGGGTCCGGATAGCCGACGATTATCTCCAGCAGGAACCGGTCCAACTGCGCCTCCGGCAGCGGGTAGGTCCCCTCTTGCTCGATCGGATTCTGCGTGGCCAGCACATGGAATGGCTGTGGCAGCCGGTGCTCGACGCCCCCGACCGCCACGCGTTGTTCCTGCATCGCTTGCAGCAGCGCCGACTGCGTGCGCGGGCTGGCCCGATTGATCTCGTCCGCCATCAGCAACTGGCAGAACACCGGTCCGGGCACGAAACGGAAGCTGCGCCGCCCGTCCGTCTCGTCCAGGACCTCGGAGCCGACGATGTCCGCCGGCATCAGGTCCGGCGTAAACTGCACGCGCTTGGTGGCCAGGCCGAGAACCACCCCCAATGTCTCCACCAGGCGGCTCTTACCCAGGCCGGGCACACCTACCAGCAGCGCATGTCCGCCCGAAAGAACAGTGATCAGCGTCTGATCGATCACCTCGTCCTGGCCGAAGATGATGCGTCCGACCGCCGCGCGCACCTTCGCGATCTGCACGCCCAGCGCCTCGACCCCGGCGACGACGGCGCCGGCCTCCTGAGATGGGGTGATCAGCCCCGCGTTCGCCGCCCCGAGTGGCGCACCAGCCATACCCGCCGCCATTCAATGCCGCCTTCCACCTTTTGCTCTCTGTCTCAGCATATAGGCTCTTTTGCGATGAGGGGGATGCTTCCTATATCGCCACCAGGAGAGGGAGCTTGGCAGGCATTGGAGACCGAGACGTGAGCGACGCCAGTTCTCCCGCGCCATGCGTGGGCGCCCTCGCTGGGCGAGCAAATAGCGCGGTGCCACCTCACTTCTCGGTGGGCATGCCCGCTGCCCGCCGCCGCAGCCCGGTCGAGTGCGGCGACCTACCCTTCCTGATCCGCCGCGACGGGACTTGGCTGTACCGCGGCAGCCCGATCGAGCGCAAGGAACTCACTTGTTTGTTCGCCAGTGTGTTGCGGCGCGAAGCGGACGGCTCGTTCTGGTTGCAGACCCCGGCCGAACGTGGCCGGATCGATGTGGAGGACGCCCCGTTCGTTGCCGTCGAGCTGGACTGGACGGGCGATGGCCGCGACCAGGTCCTGTCATTCCGGACCAACGTGGATCAGGTGGTCACCGCCGGCCCGGATCACCCAATCCGCGTGTCACACGACATTCTGACCTGCGAACCAACGCCCTACATCCTGGTGCGTCCCGGGGCCGGACCGCTCGGCGTCGAGGCACGGATCAATCGGGCCGTTTATTACGAGCTGGTTGCTCTCGCCGTGCCGGAATGGGTCGGTTGCCGGCGCATGCTCGGCGTGTGGAGCTGCGGCAAGTTCTTCTCGCTCGGCGAAATGCCGCCCCGAGACGAGTGACCCTCGACGATCTCTCTGCACGGCTGCGTCTGATTGCCGCCGAGCCGCACACTGGCGAGATCGTCTACGGCGACGATCGGCTGTCGGGCTTTGACAAGCCGCCCGTGCCGGCTGCGGTTCTGGTACCTGTCGTACTCGGCAAACCACCCGGCATCCTGCTGACCAAACGCAACGCGCACCTCAAGGCGCACGCCGGTCAGGTCAGCTTTCCCGGCGGACGGGTCGATCCGGGTGAACAACCCGAAGAGACGGCGTTGCGTGAGGCGGAGGAGGAGATCGCACTCGACCGCAGCGCGGTGCAGGTCTTGGGGCGGATGTCCAATTACCTGACCCGTACCAACTTCTGCATCACGCCGGTGGTGGCGCTTTTGCCGCCTGGTTTGCAATTCCGCCCTTCCCCGCATGAAGTGGATGCGGTGTTCGAACTGCCGATCGATGTCCTGCTCGATCCCAAGGCACCGGAACGGCACCGGCGTGACGAACGTGGATCGACGCGCGAATTCTGGGTGTGGCCGCATCCACAGCATTGCATCTGGGGAGCCACCGCAGCGATCCTGGTCCACCTGGCGGAAAAGCTGAGAGCGCTGGGTTAGCACCGCGAGCGCGTAGTCCGCGACGGATCCGTTTAAGCAGCCGGCTGGCGACAGCCCACCTGACGCACCACCCGCGCTTCAACGCCACGCCGAGCAGGGACGACATCGAACACCCTCAGTTCCTACGCGCCGCCATGTACGCTTCGAGCTCCTCGTCAACGATTTCGTCGCTCACGGCGGGTGCCTTGGGGGTTCAGGTATTCGATTGCCGCGAACCCCGACCCGGCTGTACCGATGCAGGCCTTTACGGACCCCAAGAGAATATCCCCGGTCCTGATCGGACAACGAAAGACACAACCTTTTCCCGCGCGGCGGTCGCGTTCAATCACCCGGTCGTCCCGGGTAGCGTCAAGCACGCGCTGACCGTCAAACACGGGCGGGGCGAGGCGGCACCCGTTGATCCGCGCAACGCATTGAACCAGGTCCGGCTATCATGTCGGATAAAATGCGAAAGCGCGGTTCCGCTCCGGCTCGGTCGGATGGCTGACGCTTCGCGGCCAACCGTGTCGGCTCGATGAGCTCGGACCGGACAAGGAACGAGTGGTGGCGCTGATGCTTGACGACGGGCCGGACACCTTCAGGCGCGAACGCCCGACACGGCGACGAGATCCTCTCACTTCTGACAATATGCGAGCGTCGGCGGTGTTGCCGACGCGCGAAGTCCTGCGATGCGAATGCCACAACACGGGCTCCGAACCGCAACGAGCCGGCCGAGAGTGGTGTACTGGATTGTGCCCGATCCCGATACGGCGGGTCGCTGGTCATGCGACGAGCCTCCAAGGTGGATCTTAACAGCGCGGACCATGACCGACGACCGCGATGAGCACACGCCGACAGTCTTCGTGCGATCTTCGATGGGATTGCAATGACCCGCAACGTGCGGGTTGCGCATGGCCAGTGTGGTGACGCCGCGGACGGTCCGCCCCCGCACGTAATCACTGACCCGCTGAACCGCGCACGTCGACCATCCGTCAGCGCCCGACACTCAAGCAAGCGACGACATCGCCTGGACGCCGCGTTCAATGACAAGAACGCGCCGGTGCGCCATGATCCCCAAGGCCCATGCTTCGACTGGCTGAAATCCTTCTTTTCCTGACCCCGCTCGCGCTCTTCATTCTGTGGCGCGTGCTGGCGCCATTCGGTGGCCTGTCGGCCCGTTTCGTCGCCGTCGCCGCCGGCGTGATTGCCGTTTTGTTTCTGACCTTGCTCTGGTACCGCGGCGTGGGCTCCATGTCGCCACACGCCAGCTACGTCCCGCCGACCTACAAAAATGGCCGCATCATTCCGGGACACGCCGCACCGCCATGACCGACTCGCCCACGCTCAACATCCCGCCGCCGGACTTCCTCTCCGAACCGGCACTCGCGCCGGTGCTGGCGGCGCTGCCGGAGGCGCGCATCGCCGGCGGAGCAGTCCGAGACGTGCTCCTCGGCCGGCCGGTCGCCGACGTCGACCTTGCCACGCCGCGCACGCCGGACGCAGTGATCGAGGCGCTTACCGAGGCCGGCATCCGCGCGGTGCCGACCGGACTCGGCCACGGCACCGTCACCGCCGTGTCCCAGGGCCGCGGCTTCGAAGTGACAACGCTACGCCGCGACGTGGCGACCGACGGGCGGCACGCGGTCGTCGCCTTCACCACCGACTGGCGGGAGGACGCGGCCCGGCGCGACTTCACCATCAACGCACTGTCGATGACGCGCGATGGCGACGTATTCGACTATTTCGGCGGCATCGCCGACTTGCGTGGCGGCGTGCTGCGCTTTGTCGGCGATCCTGCGACCCGCATTGCCGAGGATTTTCTTCGCATCCTACGTTTCTTCCGCTTTCTCGCGCGTGGCGCTGCGCGCACGGCTGATCCTGCCGCCGTCGCGGCAATTCGCGCGGGCGTGCCCGGCCTCGGACGCCTTTCCGCGGAACGCGTCTGGCATGAGCTCAGCCGCATCCTCGGCGCGCCCGAGCCACGCGCGACCGTCAGACTGATGGCAGAGCTCGGCGTGCTCCCTGCGGTGATCCCCGAGGGCGCGGATGCGGGCCGGCTGGAGCGCCTCCTCTCAGGCGGCGCTCCAGCCGATCCGCTGCTGCGCCTTGCCGCGCTGCTGACGGGCGACCCCACGGCCGTCGCCACGCGCTTGCGGCTTTCCATCGCCGAACGCGACCGGTTACTCGCATGGCACACGGCGCCGCTCGCGCGGCCTGAAGCGGACGATATCACCCTGCGCCGCCTGCTGGCTGAGTACCCGCCGGAGACGTTGATCGGCCGGACCTGGCTTGCTTTCGGCTTCGGTGCGAAGTGGGACGCGCTGCGCCAGCAGCTGGCATCGATGCCGCGGCCGGTGTTCCCGCTAGAGGGCCGCGACGTGGTCGCGCTCGGCGTTGCGCCCGGTCCGCGGGTTGGTGCCCTGCTACGCGAACTCCGCGAATGGTGGCTGCAAGGCGGCTGCACCGCGGACGCGTCAGCGTGCCGCACCGAGCTGCTGCGCCGTATCAGTGGTGGTACCAAGTGACCGCTTGAACTGCGTCATTCCGCCCGTCATACATGCCCCAGCGTCTCCGAACGGGAGGGAGGAATGCAACGAACCTGGCTGCCGGTGGCTTTGACTGTGGCGATGTCTCTGGTGGCGCCGCCCCTGTCGCGCGCTGACCCGGCGCCCGTTGTGAATTTCGGCGGAATGCTCGCGAAAAAGCCGGAGAAGCCGACGGCACCGGATGTCGCCGCACCTCCTGCGGTTTGGCCGCGGCTCGACAGCGGCGCGGTCGTCTGCCGCACCCAGGGCGACCTGCAGCGCCACGCTGCCGCGATGCGGGGTCAGGCCGCAGGGCCGGCCGATTGCCATCTGATCAACCGCATGACGGCGATTAATATCATCGCCCGCGAAGGCCCGGGCCAGACCGAGGTGACCATCACTGGCACAGGCGAGACCGCCTGGACGGACGCGTGGCTGCCCGCCAACCCACCTCCCGGAAGCACCACAGCGTCAAGCCAGTAGGCGAGCCACGTGCCAACGACGTTTGTTATCATCGGCGCCGGCCAGGCGGGCGGTTGGGCTGCGGTCACGCTGCGCCAGTCCGGCTTCGACGGGCGCATTCTGCTAATCGGCGAGGAGACCTGGCGGCCGTATGAGAGGCCGCCGCTTTCCAAAGCGGTACTGACCGCGGATCCCGAACCATCCGTCCTGTATTTCCACCCCGAGGCGCGCTATGCGGAACTCGGCGTCGAGCTGATGCTCGGAGTGCCCGCCGAGGCAGTGGATCCAGATGCGCACACCCTGCGCATGGCTGATGGGCGGGTCGTCACCTACGACAAGCTCCTGCTGACAACCGGCGGCCACGCGCGCCGCCTGCCGGTGAGCGGCAGCGACCGCGCGCTCCGGTTGCGTACGCTGGAGGACGCGCGTGCGATCCGCGCGCGGCTCGGCAGCGCACGACACGTGCTCTGCATCGGCGCCGGTGTCATCGGTTTGGAGATAGCCTCCGCGGCCTGCGCGCGTGGCTGCGCCGTCACCGTGCTGGAGGCGCTGCCGCGCGCCATGGGCCGCGCCGTCTCGCCGGAAGGCGCCGCGTTCATCGCAGGCCTGCATCGCGCCGCAGGGGTTACGCTGCATTTCGACGTGGCTGTCGAGCGGCTGGACGCAGCATCAGATGGCGGCACGGTGGTGACGTGCAGTGATGGTCAGACGTTCGCTGCGGATCTGGTCGTCGCCGGCGTCGGCATGCAACGCAATCTCACTTTGGCCGAGGCGGCTGGGCTGGCGCTGGAGGGCGGGATCGTGGTTGACGAATGGGGCCGCACCAGCGCGCCCGATGTTTTCGCGGCCGGTGACGTCGCCGCGTTTTTTCATCCGCTGCTCGGACGGAGGCTGCGGCTCGAATCCTGGCGCCACGCGCAGAACCACGGCATCGCCGTCGCACGTGCGATGTGCGGCGACGCGCCGCCTTACGACGACCTGCCGTGGTTCTGGACCGACCAGCACGGGGTGAATTTGCAGGTGGCCGGCCTGCCCGCGGACGCTGCCCACACCATCGTGCGCGAAGGTGGCCCGCCGAACGGTTTCGTGGCGGTGCATCTGGCCGAGGACGGCAGCGTGCTGGGCGTGACTGCGGCGAATAACCCGCGCGAAATCCGCGCCGGCCAGGCGCTGATCAAATCGCGTAAGGCGCCGGAGATTGGTAAACTCGCTGACGCGGCTGTACCCTTGCAAAGGCTCATGTAAACGCACCCTCTCCTGCCCGGCAGGAGGGGTGCGAAAAGCGCAGGTGAGGAAATCTGGCGTCCTAGACGGACTCTTTCAGCTCCTTTGCCGGGCGGAATGCGATCTTCTTGCTCGCCTTGATCTTGATCGCCTCGCCGGTGGCCGGATTGCGGCCCATTCGTGCGGCGCGCTTGCGCACCTGGAGAATGCCGAGTCCGGTGATCCGGACCTTGTCGCCCTTCTTCAGATGGCGGGCGGTCACCTCGACGAGATCGCCGAGCACCGCTTCCGCCTGGCGCTTCGCCAGCTCGTGGCCCTCTGCCAGCTCGGCGGCAATTTGTTTGAGCGTTACCGTCGCTGCGGCGCTGGCCTTGGCCGAGGCCGCCTTCCTCGGTGGAGAGGCGGCTTTTTTCGCTGCGGGCATAGACTCCTCCCTGCTTGTCGAATGCGACATATCAAGCTGCTCATGGCACGCGGATTCGCGCAACACCCATCGTGTCGGAACCAACAATTCCCCGGCGCCGCGGCACGAACGCAACAAATACCGGCAAAAGCGGTCAGGCCTGCGTTTCCACGAGGCGCAATCTTGGCCATAGCGCAAGCCAGCGCTTGGTTTCAACACGGTCGCGGAAGGCGGGGCTCATGGCGAACCGCGGCGTCGGACGAAGCCAGAGCGACAGCAGGTCATCGAAGCCGAAGGCCGCGGAGAGTTCAATTGCGCCGCGCGGGCCGAGTCGCGCGGCAACGCCGGTTGCGGTTTCCGGCCAGGCACGCATCGCATCGAGGCAATCGCGATAAGGCGGGTCGCCA
>JASHQG010000778.1 GCA_030037665.1 Acetobacteraceae bacterium | reverse complement strand
CCCCGCCGCGGGAAGCCGACGGGTGGAGCGAGACCGTGTGGCTGGACCGCCTTTCGGCGGTTGTCGGGGTAGAGCGCCAGTCCCGCTCACCAATCGCTGTCGCGCTGCCCGCAATGCTCGTGGCGTTGGGCTGGCCCGGGACCGGCCGTACCCTTGCAGCCCTCCTGCCACCGCCAGAAGTGGCCATGTCCCTTCGGGATCTGGAGCATCTGCTCTCAGATCTCGGATTTCGCACCAGCCGCATCACGCCGAGGGGTAACGCCAGCGATACCGCGCGGCTTCGGGCGGGCAGCCTGGTACAGCAGGCGGCGGGCGTTGCCATTTATCTGGGCCAGCCGGACGGCAAGGACCGCTGGCTGGTCAACCAGTTGCCTGGGTCGGTCCAACTGACGGGCAGGGACACCATTCTGTCGGTCGAACCAGACCCCGAATACCACCCGGCCGATGAAGCGCGGCCGGGCTGGTTCCGCAACCTGTTCGAGCGGATCCGCAACGAACTGTTCATGCTCTTCGCCATGAGCGCGGTGATCAACCTTCTGGCGCTCCCCCTCCCCCTGTATACGCTGGTCGTGTACGGGTCCGTGATCCCTTCCGGATCCACTGCTTCGATCTGGGGTCTCTCGTTGTTCGCCGCAGTCGCCGTCGTCGGGGCCTGGGCGCTCCGGGTCGGACGCCAAACCGTCATATCGAGCCTGGGCACCTGGGCTGGCACGCGTATCGGCGAGGCGACGATGCGGAAGATGCTCAGCATCTCGCTCGACACGACGACGAAGCTCGGCATCCAAAACAACATGCTCCGCATGCGCAGTTTCGAAAGTGCCCGACAGTTTCTGAGCGGTCCGGGGGGCATTCACCTGATCGACTATCCGTTTGTGCTCATTTTCCTCGTGACAATCGGACTCATGGGCGGGTGGCTGGTGTTTGTTCCGATCATCTCCCTCCTGCTTTTCGTCGCTCTCGCGTTTCCAACCGCCGATTATGTCTCCAGCAATGCCACCCTCGCCGGAGCGGCCGCGTCGCGCCTTGATGAGCAGGCCGGGGCCGCACTTATGGGGATAAATTCGTTCTACCGGGCTGGCGGCGGCAGCCAATGGCTAACCCAATTCACCGACTCCGCGCGTGAATCGGCGAGCCGTAATGCCGACTACGCAATAGCCATCGCCCGAGCGCAGACGGTCGGCCAGGCGCTCAGCCAACTGACAGTGCTGGCGACACTTTGCATCGGCGTTGTGTTGGTGCTCGGCGGCAACATGGGGGCGGGCGGGCTGATCGCCGCGATGATCCTGATCTGGCGGATCGTCGTCCCCGCCCAGGAGGCCTTTGGTTCTCTGATCCGGTTGCGCCAGGTCGGCAGTTCGGTCGGACAGGTCGACCAGTTGATGGCCACGCCGACGGAGCGCACGAGTGTCGAAATTGCCAGCCCCGCAGGCATATCCAGCGCCGCCGTGACCGTTGAGCGCCTCTATTACCGACCCGACATCGAGCAGGAACCAACCCTGAACGGGGTATCGTTCACTGTCGCGGCCGGCGCACGCGCGTCTGTCGTCGGTCCCAATGCGGCCGGCAAGACAGCTCTGCTAGAGTGTCTCGTCGGCATACGCCAGGCACAGTCGGGGCGGGTGCTGATCAATGGCCGCGACATCCGCCAGTTCGATCTCCAGGAATACCGGGCGTGGATCGGCTATGTCCCACAGGTCGTGCCGGCACTGCCGGTGACGGTGCGCGACTATCTCCGATTGCGCATCTCCTCGCTGGAAGACCATGACGCATTGTCGTGGTTTGAGCGCGTGCTCGGCGCCGGATGGTCCGATCTTCCGCCGTTCACTTCCAAGAGCGGGGTTCCGCTGCTCGATGTGCAATTGAACCCCCTGAGCGAAGACCATGTCGAGTTGAAGCTTCGCTACTTGGTGACGTTCGTGGCGGCAGCAACAGGCTCGCCGGCGATACTGCTGCTCGATGGCGTCGGATTGGAAGCGGACCCCCTGTGGGACACGCGGATCGAGAGTTACCTCGATTCAGTGCGCGGCCGTACCACGGTGATTTGGGCTCCGTATACGACAGCCCACATGCAGAAGAGCGATCAGTTGGTGATCCTCGAACGCGGCAATATCCGGTACACGGGACCGACCACACAACCTAAAGCTGCAGCCGAATAGGAGGCGTGCGTGGACAGCGGTGACAGCCGCATCGGCCAGGACATTGCGATTTCGATCGCCGAGGAGCGGCGGCCAACAGCGCAAATTGGCAGCGAGGTGGATTATCTTCGAATTACGCGCGGTGTCCGGGTATTAGTCATCGGCGTCATCGCATTTGTCGTGATTCTGCTGGTGTTGTCCATGGTCATCCCGGTCGATGAGGTCACGCGGGCGCGTGGCTCGTTCATACCGGTGCACCGGGTGCAGGTGATCCAGACCCCGGAGGGTGGCGCGATCGAGCAGATTTACGTCAAGAATGATGATCAGGTAAGCGCCGGTCAGCCGATTGCGCGATTCCGCGCGACCGACTTGTTGCGCGACATAGATCGAACGACCTCCCGCCTCGCCTACCTGCAGATCCAAATCGAGCGGCTGGACGCCTTCACTTCCAAGCGCGAACCCGATTTCGCGTCGTTCCAGAAGCAGTATCCGACGATGGTCAAGGACGCGCAATCGCAATACGCGGGTCAGCTGCAACAGCTGCAGAGCAGTTTGGTGGAGACAGACCGCCAGATCGACGAGCAGAAGTCATCGATCGCCGCAGCGCAACAAGAAATCCCCGCCGCCAAGTCTAGTATGGATGCCAACCAGGAAGTGCTGCAGCGCGTGCGCCAAGGTGTCGCGGAAGGCGTCGTCCCTCGCAATCGGGTCGCCCAGGCAGAAGATGCGGCGGCACAGGCACAGCGAACCTACACGCAGCTTGCAACGTCGGTTCAACTGTATACGGCGAAGATCCAGACCCTCCAGGCGGCGCGTGAGGCGATCGTGGCCAAGTCGATGGCCGACGCTGGAAGCCAGCGCGCCGAACTTATGGAGCAACTGAGCGAACTGCAGGCGACAGCTGCGGCCTACAAGAGCCGGTCCACGGACATTGAAGTGAAGGCTCCCGTCAACGGCATCATACAGAAGATTTCGGAGACACCCATTGGCACGGTGATCCAAGCTGGAGGCACCGTGTGCGAGATCGTGCCGACGGATGGCGGCGTCTTGATGCAGGCGCAGGTGTCGACACGCGACATCGGCTTCGTTCGAGTCGGTGACAAGGCGAGCGTGAAGTCGGACGCCTTTGACTTCAGTCGTTTCGGCTCCGTACCTGGAAAAGTCGCGCGCATTGCCGCCACGGACACTCGGTCGAATGCTGGCGCGTTGCCCTACATCACCGCTGAGATCGAGCTGGACCAACCCTATGTCGGGACCGACAGAAGCCATGTCGTGACACCTGGGATGACAGGTGAAGCGGCCATCCTGACCGGCACCCAAACGGTTTTCCAGTACTTGCTGAAGCCTTTCTATACATTGAATTCGGCATTTACCGAACGCTAGCAAACCCAAGTAAGGGATCTGCTCCATGGCCGAGAGCAGGAACGACCGGACTGGCGCTAAGCCGGCAGACGACCCGCCCGACGACGCTCGGGAGGCGGCTGCATCCCGGCCCGCTGACCCCCGGGAGGCCGTTGAGGCCCATGGCACCGAGCCTTGGGAGCTAACGGAACCCCGCTCCACCGACCTTCAGAAGGCGATCGATAGGCCGATCGGCCAGCCAGAAAAGGCGCAGGAAGAGCAGCCGATTGGTTGGACGTTTGGCCCTGATGGCCCGGAGCCGATCTTTGGTCACGCTGACGCAGACGGGCGTGTCGTCGCACCAGATGATGCCGATCAGAATGCAAGACGCTCAACATCAGACCCACACTCCCCCGACGTCTCGCCCGGAGCAATGGCTGACCCGTCTCGGGGACCACCCGGTTACGGCGCGGATGACCGTGGTGGGCAATCACCCGCCGCGGCGGGCGCCCGACCACACCCGTCGGATCGGTACACTGCGCCGATTGGTCCCGGTGCAGATGCACATGGCGGGGCGACTGTAAAAAATGCGGACGCGGACCACGCGCCGGGCGATAGAACGTCCAATGGCGTCGTTTCACCTGGTACGAGACCAGGTGCCGACACGCCCACAGCCTTCGCACCCTCCCCGGGCATGGGAACCACCAACGAGAATCGCACACCCGATGCCAACGACCGTCGAAAGGAGGCTGAGCCTCGGTCCACCGAACCTCCGGAGGTGACTGACCCTCAGTCGGCTGGTGACATTGAGAAGGCAATTGATAAGCCAATTGGCCAACCAGAAAAGGCTCGGGAAGAGGCGCCGATCGGTTGGACGTTTGGACCGGAAGGCCCGCAGCCGATCTTAGCGGGTGCTGACAGCCACGGGCCTGTCGTCGCATCAGAAGATGCCGGTCAAATCGGGAAACTACCTGTATCAGAATCAATCCTCCCCGACCCGTCGTCCGGAAACATTGGTGACACGTCTCAGGGACCAAGCGGTTACGACGCGGGCTACAGGGGTCAGCACCAAGCGGACGCGGCGACCGCGCAACCGGACCCTTCGGGTCCGTACGGTGCTCCGCTCGGGCCCGAGCGCGGCGAGCTCGGTGGGACACCGGCCGGTGGGCCGGGCACCGCTGGCGGTGGCGGCACCACAGGCGGCACCGGAACCGCCGGCGGTGGTGGTGGTGACACGACAGGTGGCACAGGGACTGTCGCCGGTGGTGGCGCCACGGGCGGCACCGGAACAGTGGGCGGCGGTGGTGGTGCCACGATAGGCAGTACAGGGACTGCCGATGGCGGCGGCACCGACGGCTCCGGGACGACCGGGGGCGGTGGCCCCGCTGGGGTAGCTGGCGCCACAGGCGGCGGCGACACGACGAGCGGCGCAGGCACGAGCGGCGGCACTGGGATCGCCGGCGGTGGCGGTGTCGCGTCAGGCGGCGCAGGGACAGTTGGCGGCGGCGACACGACCGGCGGCACAGGCGCGAGCGGCGGCACTGGGATCGCCGGCGGTGGTGGTGACACGACGGGTGGCACAGGGACTGTCGGCGGTGGTGGCGCCACTGGCGGCACCGGAACACTCGGCGGCGGTGACACGACCGGCGGCGCAGGCACGAGCGGCGGCACTGGGATCGCCGGCGGCGGTGGTGACACGACGGGCGGCACAGGCACTGCCGGTGGCGGTGGCACGGCCGGTGGGCCGGGCACTGCTGGCGGCGGCGAGACCACTGGCGGCACTGGGACTGTCGGCGACGGAGGCGCCACGGGCGGCACCGGAACAGTCGGCGGTGGTGGCGACACATCCGGCGGCGCCGGCACTGCAGGCGGTGGCGCGGCCGGTGGGCCGGGCACTGCTGGTGGCGGCGAGACCA
>JASHQG010000777.1 GCA_030037665.1 Acetobacteraceae bacterium | reverse complement strand
CACGACCTCCGGGGTGGCGTGCGGAGGCGGTCCTGACCTTCTGCCCCGCGTGGCGCTCGATGCAGAGATGGGTCCGCCCGGACCCTTTTGGCCCGGGGTGCGGTTTCGTCCACAGGCGCCGCGCGTACCGCCTTGGCCGTTCGGCTCATGGCATGTGCGTTGACAGAAGGGGGGTGTCTCTCCATCGTCCGGCCGCGCCAGGAGGGACGCCGAACACATGACCGAACATCGCCTGCAACGGCCGATTGAAGCGCTGTGGGAACGCCGCGAGAGCCTCTCTTCATCAAGCGGCGGCGAAGCGCGACAGGCAGTGGAGTCCGCACTCGATGCGCTTGACGCCGGCACCGTGCGCGTCGCCGAAAAGACCCCGCAGGGCTGGCAGGTCAACCAGTGGCTGAAGCAGGCGGTACTGCTGTCCTTCCGTCTGACCGACTCAACGCCGATGGAAACGGCCGCCGGCGCCTTCGACAAAGTGCCGCTGAAGTTCAGCGACTGGGGTGCAAACCGCTTCCGTGAGGCCGGATTCCGCGCGGTCCCTGGCGCGGTGGTTCGGCGCTCCGCCTATATCGCCCCCGGCGTTGTGCTGATGCCGAGTTTTGTCAATGTCGGCGCGTGGGTCGGGCAGAACACCATGGTCGATACCTGGGCGACGGTGGGCAGCTGCGCGCAGATCGGCGCGAATTGCCATTTGTCGGGCGGCGTCGGCATCGGCGGCGTGCTGGAACCGTTGCAGGCCAATCCGGTGATCATCGAGGACGATTGTTTCATCGGCGCACGTTCCGAAGTCGCCGAAGGTGTCATCGTGGAGCGCGGCGCGGTTCTGTCGATGGGCGTGTTCATCGGCGCCTCGACCAAGGTGATCAACCGCGCGACGGGCGAGACCCACATCGGACGGGTACCCGCTTATTCCGTGGTTGTGCCCGGATCGCTGCCGGGCAAGCCACTCCCGGATGGTTCGCCTGGACCGTCGCTCTACTGCGCGGTCATCGTGAAGACGGTCGATGCGCAGACGCGCGCGAAGACGTCGATCAATGAGTTGCTCCGGGATTGATCAAGCCTCTGGCCCGACGCGGCAGAGGCGGCCGACGATGAACCCCCTCGCCCTGGCCCAATCCCTGATCCGTTGCCCGTCCGTCACGCCCGCCGATGCCGGTGCGCAGTCCGTCCTCGCCGATGCGCTGGAACGCCTCGGCTTCACCGTTGCACGCCTCCGCTTCGGCAGCATCGAGAACCTGTTCGCCCGCATTGGCACGGCCGCTCCGCATTTCTGCTTCGCCGGGCATACCGACGTGGTGCCCGCCGGCGCCACCACCGCCTGGCGTGGCGACCCGTTCGCGGCGGAAATACGTGACGGCATTCTCTACGGCCGCGGCGCCTGTGACATGAAAGGCGCCATCGCCGCGTTCGTGGCCGCCGTGTCGCAACACCTCGAATCCGGCTCGCCGCGCGGGTCAATCAGCATGTTGATCACGGGCGACGAGGAAGGCGTCGCCACAGATGGAACCGTACGGGTCCTGCCGTGGATGCGAGACAATGGCCACATCCCTGATTTCTGCGTCGTGGGCGAACCCACCTGCCCCGTGCAGCTCGGCGATATGGTAAAGATCGGCCGCCGCGGCAGCATCAATGCGACGATCGCCGTCCACGGCACACAAGGCCACGTCGCCTATCCGCATCGCACCGACAATCCGATCCATCGACTGGTTCGCGCGCTCAACGCTCTCACCGACGCGCCGATCGACGCCGGCAGCGAGTTCTTCCAGCCGTCGACCCTGCAGGTGACCAGCATCGATGTCGGCAACACCGTTACCAACCTGGTGCCCGCTTCTGCCCGCGCGATGTTAAACATCCGCTTCAATGAGCGACACAGCGGTGCCTCGCTTGCCGCCTGGCTGCGCGCCGTAGTTGGGCAATACGCCGACAATTTCGAAATCGTCGAGCAGATCAGCGGCGAATCCTTCCTCACCGAGCCAGGCCCGATGGTGGACAAGCTGGTCGACGCCATCGCCCGCGAATCCGGCATCACACCGAAGCTGGACACCGGCGGCGGCACGTCCGACGCGCGCTTCATCGCGCGCTATTGCCCGGTGGCCGAGTTCGGTTTGGTCGGCGCCACGATGCACCAGGTCGACGAGTGTGTTCCGGTCGAAGAACTCCACACACTCACACGCATTTACCGAGCCGTGATCGTCGCGATGCTCTCATGAACCCCGGCGCGGGTATCGTTCTTGCCGTGATCCTGGGAACCCTGCCCGGCATCATTGCCCAGCGTAAGGGTCGCTGCTTCGTCGATTGGTGGCTCTACGGCATGGCGTTGTTTGCTGTCGCCCTGGTGCATGCGCTGCTGCTGCAGCCGGAGCGCACTCGATGCATCTACAAGGGTGTCTTCCTGCTCGCGACCGGCCGTTCCGAGGGGCTGCAGTATTTCGGCGATTCACGCGCGCGGTTCCTTGCCAGCCTGGCGTCGCTGGCGCTGTGGCCCGCGATCGGCATCGCGGCACTCGCGGCCGGAACCGGTCGTCCGGAAATGGCTTCTGACGTCATGGCATCGGTGTGCGCCGTCCTCGCGCCGCCGGTCATCACCTACGAGCTCGCGACACGCTGGGATCGTGCGGCACAGTGGACGCGCTATGCGACGGGTTTCAACTGGTGCCAGTGGGCACTGCCCGTGGTGGGGTTCGTCCTGATCACGATCATCGGCGAACTGGGCCGGAACGGGCTGCCGGGCGACGCGGCGCCCGTGCTACTCGTCGGTGCATTCAGCGCTTATGGGTTGTGGCTGCACTGGTTCATCGCTTGGCACGGACTGGTTGTCTCGCGCGTGCGCGCAGCGTTGCTGGTCGTGGTGGTAAACGCTGTCACAGTGATGCTGGTGGCCCTGCCGCAACTGCTGGCACGGATCCATGCATGAGCGTCGCGAACTCGTTCGGCTCGGGCCTGTATGCCGCGTTCCTGCTGGCGCGCGGCCGCAGCGAAGGGATGCACTACGTCCAGGCAGACGCGGCGGGCGTGCAACGGAGCTTCTGGGCGATGGCGGTGTCAGCACCGGCCATCGTCTGCCTGCGGCTGATAGTCTGGCTGCAGGACATAATCCCGGCCAATGCCGGCCACGTGCTGGCGCTCGACATGATGTCCTACGTCGTTGGTTGGCTCGGCTTCGTCGTTCTCAGTTTCTACATCGTCCCGTTGTTCAACGCCGGCGCGCATTGGGGACGTTTCATCGTCGTCTGGAACTGGTGCAACGTGGTCGAGAACATGTTGCTCGTCGTCGGCTGCATCCCGGGGCTGCTGCATGCGCCGCCGGTGATCGACGAGGCCTCGCAGATCATCACCACCGGCTGGGCGCTGTGGATTGAATGGTATGCAACGCGCGTGTCGCTGAGCACGAGCGGCCTGGCGGCTGCCGCACTCGTCATCCTGGATCAAATGATCGGTCTGATGCTCGCCGGATTGAATGCGACGCTGCTCGGACACTGAGACGCGACACTCCCGCCTGCCGCGAAAGAAGCGGCGGCGTGTCAGCGGCAGGGCCGTGCGATCCAACCTGGGACCGCCCGAAGCACCTCGCTCATCACCGGGCGGCGCGAGCAACCCTCTCGCGCTCGGCGGCAGACGAAAACGGATCGACCTGGTACCTCACGCCAGTCAGGAACAGCCCGTCCGGCGGCGCTGTTGGACCTGCAGCGGAACGATCATGCGCCGCCAACGCAACGCCCAC
>JASHQG010000776.1 GCA_030037665.1 Acetobacteraceae bacterium | reverse complement strand
ACAGGGCTGATGGACAGAACAAAAATCGCTTCTGTTGCGGGTCGTCGTGTTTGGGACGGCCGTGGTCACCCCACTGTCGAGGTTGAGGTTGCACTCGACGGTGGTGCGAAGGGCCGAGCAATGGCGCCAGCCGGAGCCTCTGTCGGAACCGGCGAGGCTCTGGATTTACGAGACGGTGGAGAACGCTTTGCGGGATTCGACGTCACGCGGGCTGTCGGCCATGTCAACGGAGAGATCGCCCGCGCTGTCGCCGGCATTGACGCCATGGATCAAGTTCGGATCGACGAGTGCCTGATTCTCCTGGATGGGACCCCCAGCAAATCGAGATTGGGGGGCAACGCATGCGTTGCCGTCTCTTTGGCATCCGCGCGTGCGGCAGCAGCAGCGACAGGGCTGCCCCTATACCGACACATCGGAGGTCCTAATGCGGATACTATTCCGGTTCCGCATGTGCAGGTTTTCGGTGGAGCCGCGCATGGAGCTCCAGGGATAAACATACAGGACTATATGGTGATGTGTCCCGGAGCCCCCAGCTTTGCCGAGGCCGTCAACTGGACAGCAGAGATCTACCGCGCAGCTGGCGCGCTCATGTCGAGTGCGGGCAACGCATGCGGCGTTACCGATAGCGGAGGCTGGTGGCCTCGGTTCAATTCGAATGAGCATGGGCTGGAGGTACTTGTCCGAGCGATCGAGCTCGCCGGCTTTTGGCCTGGCAAGGGAGTCGGCATATCGATCGACGTCGCCGCTTCAGAGTTTGGCCATGGCGGTACTTATCTCCTCGCGCCAAGTGGACGACGAATCGACACGGAGGCGATGATCAAGCTTCTTCTGCGTTGGGTCAGACGATTTCCGATCATGTCGATTGAGGACCCCCTGGCAGATGATGACCATCCCGGTTTCGTGGCGCTTACACGGCAAATAGGCGACCGCGTCCAGATTATCGCTGATGATCTTGTAACAAGCGACGCAGGCCGTGTGCATGAGGCCGCGCTGCGCGGATCGGGAAATGCCGTGTTACTAAAGCCCAACCAGCGGGGTACTTTGACCGAGGTACTGCGTACCTGGCATACCGCGCGGCAGGCTGGATTTCGAGGGGTGATAGCCACGCGCTCCGGCGAAACCGAGGACGTATCCATTATCGATCTCGCTGTCGGATGGGGGATCGGCCAGATTAAGCTTGGTGGCTTCTCGCGCGGTGAACGCATCTCGAAGATCAACCGATGCCTCCGCATCGAAGAGGAATTGGGAACGCAGGCACGTTTTGCTGGTAGCGACATGCTTCGTAGATCCCATAGCTAGAGAGTCGCCGCTCCTGCCTTCAGCCCTTACGGGCGGTTAGCGGGGCCTACGCGAAGTCTGGTGACCGCGTCTCTAGCCTCACAACAATCATGCCGCAGGCCCAGGGAAAGGAGTCACGTGACTCCTCCTCGAGTCGCTGTTGCGCTGTTATCGCCAAACCTTGGATGAGGCGCTACGTGTCGGGGTCGCTTGTCATTGTCAACGCCGCGTCGCCTCCGGCTGCCCGCCTGCCGATGCCGATCGTCCTCGACCCTCGCCGCTGGTGGCCGGTTACAGCACCTCACGAATGAGGATGGACATCAGATCGGGGACACCCCCCAACCTATCGACGACAAATCGCACGTACTGTCCCATCCTGTCGGTGGACTGGATGTGTTACGACGTCATCTGCGTAAGTCAGCCGCTTCGTCAATCCTTCATACGAGTTGTTGGAACTTTCCAGTGTTTCGACGTTGACGGTCGCGCTGTCCGCGCTTAGCGATCTCAATATCTCCATGAGGTCAGGCGGCCATGAGTGATCATGTCCCTGCTGAGCCTACCGGCCACGCCTGCCCACACTGCATGACTGTGCTGGCCAGGATAGAGCTCCTCAAGATCGCAGGTTTATCGGGCAGATATCGCGGGTTCCCCGTGGGCCCGGGGCGGCCATCATGATCGTGATGCTGTGCACCGAATCCCTAACAAAGTCGTTCACGCTACATCTGCGCGGCGGCTTGCGGTTGCCCGTCCTGTCCAACGTCAATTTGGCGGTTCACAAGGGTGAGTGCGTGGTGCTGGCCGGCGCATCCGGGGTCGGCAAAACCACCCTACTGCGTAGCTTGTACGGCAACTACCGCGCCGAGAGCGGCACGATCCTTGTGCGGCACAGAGAGGAGATGATTGACATTACGTCGGCCGATCCTCGCACCGTGCTTGCGGTCCGGCGTGAAACGTTGGGTTATGTCAGCCAGTTCCTGCGGGCCGTGCCCCGGGTCTCGGCGCTGGACGTGGTGGCCGAGGCGTTGCTGGTACGCGGTGCGGCGCAAGCCGCGGCTCAGGACGAAGCTCGGACGCTTCTCGCTGAACTCAATATTCCGCCCCGCATGCATGTGATCCCGCCCAGCACATTTTCGGGCGGCGAACAGCAGCGGGTGAACCTGGCGCGCGGCTTCGTTGCCCGTCATGCAATCCTGCTCCTGGACGAGCCGACCGCATCTCTCGATCCGGAGAGCCGCGCAATCGTGATACGCATGGTCCGAGACGCAAAAGCCCGCGGCACGGCCATCGTAGCAATTTGCCACGACGTCAGTTTCCGTGAGGCCGTGGCTGACCGGCTGTTCACGTTGACATCATGTCAACGTCCCGAATGATCCAACGGACGTTGTGAAGCCCGTCTATTCATGCCCGCGCCCATGCCTGCCTCTTGACCAATCCGCACTCCCTGAGCCGCGTGCCAGGATGGAGGCGTCGTTCGCACACCGTTCACAAGGTAGGGCGTCGTCGACCTGCAGGCGACGCGCCCGGCTGGTGTTGTCCGACCACGTGGCTGATCGCCACCTCGCTTCGCACTCTCGTGAGGCTCAACTTGAAAAGGAGATCTCTGCGATGCGCCGGAACATTCTTCATCAGCGGCCAAGACGCGTGGCGCGCTGTCCTATGACCACAATCCCGGCCTCTCCACCCAATGAAGCGGCGTCCGGCGGGAGCCAAAAGAACCGTGGTATATTACTCCTCAATATCGGACTCTACTCTACGTTGTAGCCTTTCACTGTTATGAGGAAGGTTCGTGGTAAGGTCGTCGAATTTGAGGCTGGGGACATATTTTCTGAGAACGTCGGCCGGCAATCCGTCCGAATGGACTTGTCCGCCTTCCAACCAGATGAGCCGATTGCACCACTCGGCCAGAATTGAAGGGGAGTGACTGGCCAACACCAGGATGTCCGCATGCCGAACCATACCCTCGACCCGCTCCTTCGCCTTTTCAATAAAGCCAGCATCGCCC
>JASHQG010000775.1 GCA_030037665.1 Acetobacteraceae bacterium | reverse complement strand
TGGGTGCAGCGCAATATTGCGGCCTTTGGCGGCGATCCGACGCAGGTGACGATTTTTGGACAATCGGCGGGCGGAGGCTCGGTGCTCGTCCTCCTGACTTCGCCTCTGTCGCGCGGCTTATTTCAACGTGCCATCATCCAGTCGGCAGGCGAGCCTTCCGGACGCGCCGGGGTATTGCCATCTTCCAATCTTCAGACTGCTGAAAAAATCGCAGTGAGCTGGGGGCAATCCGTTGGCATAAGGGGGAAGGGCGCTCCGGCGCTGGAGCAGTTGCGCGCGCTTCCGGTAGAGAAATTGGTTCAAGGCACGAGCGACCCTGAAACGCTGGCAGCTCTGGCGGCTGGAAAAACTCCTCCGGGGATGGCGATGGCGATCATTGACGGGCGGTTGCTTACCGAGACGGTTGAGTCCGCGCTTTCCGCTGGTCATTTTGCCCAGGTGCCGGTGGTTGTTGGCGCAAATGACAGAGATCTCGGCCTGGGAATCGCACAGAGCAAGGAGCAGCTCTTTGCGAATTTCGGCCCGGATGCGGCCGCAGCGAGGCGGCTCTATGACCCTCTCGGCGGCCAGAGGCTCGATGAGCTCAAGCAGCAGATTTTTGCGGATAAGACCTCGATCGAACCGGCGCGGAACATAGCCAACCTGATCGCCCGCAGCGGGCACCCAGTTTACTTATACCGCTTCTCCTATGTTAACGAGATTGCGCGTGCCAAAGTGATGGGCGCGGTTCATGGCGCTGAGATTCCCTTCACGCTGGACCTTCCAGGGGCGCAGGTTCAGGGCAAAGCGACGCCAACGGACAAGATCATGGGCGACCTGGTGAGTTCCTATTGGGCGCAGTTCGGGAAGACTGGTGATCCCAACGGTGAAGGTCGACCCACATGGCCACGCTATGATCCTGCGGTGGATCGTCTGATTCATTTCACCAACTCGGGGATTATAGTCGGCACCGATCCGCTAAAACCCAGGCTGGACCTATGGGAACGCCGTTGGGATCGAGGCCAATAATCACGGAGGCAAGGCGTGCTTAATCTTGATCCATCAATGTTACAGTGTAGCCGCCAATTTATCGAACCGTGGTGAAGTGTTAAACTTCAAGGAACGCACGACCAAGGTTCCACAAACCCCATCCGGCCAACGAATTTACAGCAAAAAATCAGACATGACCAAACCCTTACCCCGCAACACGCATTCTCTGCCCGTACGGCATCCTCCACGGCAGACGCGGCTGGCTGGTCGCGCACGTTGACGGATTGCCGGAAATGCGGCTGTGGCGGCTCGACCGGATCTTGTCTGTTGATTTGCTCGACCGCGGCTTTCAGCGGCGTGAAGACTTCAACCTCTCAGACTATGCGGCGCAGTCCTTCGGCGTGTTTCAGGAAGAGCCATTTGATGTGGTGCTGCGTTTCAGACCGGAAGCGGCAGACGACGCCGAACGGTGGCTGTTTCACCCGACGCAGGACACAAGACGTCAGACTGACGGTTCGTCGACGGTCTGCTTTCGAGCCGGCGGCATGCAGGAGATGTGTAACCATCTGTTCACATGGGGGACGGCCGTGACGGTGGTCGAACCGGAGAAGCTGCGCCGACATCTCGCCGAACTTGCCGAGTCAGTCACGATGCATCATGGCGTGCAGTGCGAACAATCGTATCCAACAAGGGGAACACCGCTTACTTTGCTCTCCAAATCGTCAATGGACAGCGCCACGCACGCCTTGGTGAGGTCGCGCCGGGGCCACCGAAGGAAACGCTGCTGAGCCCCGGCTTGCTGATGTTGACCCGCACGCCCGGCAGCACTGTGATCGAGCGTTGGTCGCGAAAATAGCCCATGGTCGTCTCGCCTTATCGGAACCGCGTCAAGCGGTCACGCGCATAGCGAAATCGTTCTCTGAAAGCAATTATACCATCGGGCGCCCTGCGTCGCGGCGGACTTCGCTCGTCCGTTGGTCGCCACACGTAAAAACCACCGGGTAACCGGACAAGCCCGGACCTTGAGGGCCGCGGTGTCAGCCTTCAGCAGGGATACCACGCATATCCCGACCAGCACTGCCGGGGCGGCGCATAATAGTAGGGATAGGGCTGGGCGTAATATGGCGCCGCTATCGCCGCGCCAACCGCGAGACCAAACAGCGCCGGCGCCCACCAGCCCCAGTGCCCCCCATAGTAGCCCCAGCGATAGCCTGGACGCCAAGGCGCGCCGCGCCAGGCAGGACCGCCGCGCCAGGCAGGACCGCCGCGCGAACCGGGACCACCGCGCCACGCAGTGCCGCCGCCATGCGAACCGCCGCGGTCGCCACGCCAATCGACATGGTGGACGTAGTTATCAGCCTCGGCCACCGGACCGAGCAACAGACTCGCGGCCAACGCCGCGGTGAGCAGAACGCGCATGTGCAAAAGCCCTCCTGCGCGGATTTATATCGCAGGGCCGGTTGGTTGCACAGAAACATCCCCCAATCCGCCCGGCAGCCCTGCCATGTCTTGCCGCGTCGCCGAGGCCGTCCACATCAGCAAGGCCACGGATTGTCCGGCCTTGGCGATCTTTTCGATGACCACCTGACGGGCACGGCCATCGACGACGAGTTCCACTTCGTCCTCGACGCCATTTCCCAGCAATGCCAGGGCGACCGGCTGGGCGACATTGACCTCGCCCGCCCCCGGATCGCTGGCCCCGTTGGTGAGACGGCGGCGCACCGGGTTGTTGTCAGCGAACCGGACGATCACTGTGTCCCCGGCCTGGACGACCTCGTTGCCGTCGGCCGTCACATCAGCGCCGGAGGGCGCACCACCCCGGGACTCTCGACTGGTACGCTCGTTCGCGGTCGCGAGCACGGGATGGCCGGCTGCCGCGGCCGCGGTCTGCGCCGCCCGCCCAGCCCCTGGTCAGCCGCCTGACCGGCCGTTTTCGCCGGCTCTATGACGCGATGCTCGGTGTAGATCTGGGAGCTGGGTGCGCCGCCGGCCGGCTCGATGCCCATCCGTGCCAGCGTCGCCAGCAGGTCGTCGAAACATTCCTGCACAGCGAGGACGACCGCAACGTTGTCGAGACGATGGGCGAGGTCCTGGCCGGGTCGGATCGGCCGCTCGTCATCGCCTCCGGCACGGGTCTGGCCCGGTCAAAGACCGGCGACCCGGTGACAGAGACGGATCATCACGTCTCTTCAGCCGAGTTCCCGTGCGCTGCCACGGAGGAGGCGGCCGACACGGTCATCGCCAGTGGCGGGCGCGTGATGGTGATGCGGCTGTCGCAGGTGCACGACACGCGCCAACAGGGTCGGATCGCACAGCACATCCAGTTGGCGCGGCAAAACGGCCGGTTGGCGTACGTCGGTGACGGGACGGCGAGAGTCCCGGCCGTGCACGTCTCCGACGCCGCCCGGCTGTTCCCACTGGCGCTGGAGAAGGGTCAGGCAGGCATGCGCTACCACGCCGTCGGCGAGGAAGGGGTCGCCCTGCGCGACATCGCCGAGGTGATCGGCGCCGGGTTGAAAATGCCGGTCGATGCGATCACGCGGGAGGAGGCGACAGAGTACTTCGGCTGGCTGGCGAACCTCGCCACGATCGATCTTGCAGCCTCGAGCACGCTGACGCGTCACCAGATAGGCTGGAACCCCACAGGGCCGGATCTGCTGACCGATCTGCGCAGCATGGATTATGGCGTGGCCTAAAGTCAGCCGCTTTAAACCGGCTCCGAGCAGGTTAAATCTCTCATGCGAAATGCGCCGCGTGTTTCGGCCCACCGGGATCAGCATTATCGCCGCTCGCACCCCAGAGTTCGCCGCAGCCGCCCCGTTTGCCCGAGAGGAATTTGGCTTCCGCACCAACGATCGGGACGAGGTCGGAGCGTTGCACCGCGAGGCTGGTGTCGGTTGTCGTTGAACCGTGCCGCGAGGTGGTAAGGCGCGCCGACGGCACGCCGTGGGAAAGGCAGTGTTTCATCGACATAGCTCTACGTCGAGCAGCCAAGTGCGCCGATCTGCCGACGGAGCGAATCTGTTTGGTTACAATTGACACGCACTCTCCCGACGCTGCAATCGAACTGTATTTCACCAGCTCCAGACTGCCGCTTTC
>JASHQG010000774.1 GCA_030037665.1 Acetobacteraceae bacterium | reverse complement strand
GCCGAAATTGCCGCCCATGTCCTTGCAGGTGCAGCGCACGTTCCCTGGCGTCACGCCGAGAATCCCGGCGAGTTGTTGCTGCTGCGTGATCACGCCGAGGCCCGTGCCTGCGTAGAGCGTGTAGCGGCCGGTCGCCGGGTCGTAGTCGCCGGTCGCGGTACGGGCCTCCATCGGCACGCCCGTGACGCGCTGGATGTGCGTTCGAAGCCTGACGATGTGGGCGGCCCTTTCGAATGCACTGTTGGTGGCGGCTGCGTCGCCGACTTCCAGATCGACGCAAAGATTGCCGGGGGCGTTGTCCCAGAGCTGGGGTGCGTCGGGGGCACCGGCGGCAGAAGCGTGGGTAACGGCGGGCAGTGGCTCCCACGTCACTTCGACCAGTTCAGCCGCATTCTTCGCCTCGGCGATGCTTTCGGCGATGACACAGGCGACGGCCTCACCGACATAGCGCGCCTTGTCGGTCGGCAAGGGATAATGCGGCGTCTCGACGGGCGGTGCGAGCAGTCGCACCGCCACGTCGGGCGGCGGAAAGACGCAGGGTCTGTGCGGGATCGGCCGAAGGCCAGCCGCGACGTAATTCGCGCCGGTCAGAACGGCAAGCACGCCAGGAGAACGATCGGCCCGGGTTGTATTAATTCGTACGATACGGGCGTGCGCGTGCGGGGAACGCACCAGCACCATATGTGCAAGATTGGGCAGCACGAGATCGTCGCTGAAGCTGCCCTCGCCAGTGAGCAGCCGCTGGTCCTCTTTGCGCCGTACCGGCTGGCCGATGCCGTCCGGAATTCCGGGGGTTGCGTCCATGGTTGCGGTTTCCCCCTGGCGCTGTTGCGTCGCCCGAAGAATTCTGCCGCAGCGCAATGGCCGAGTCATCCTCCGAAAGACAGAGACCGCGTCAGCGGCCCGGCCTTGCGCAGAGAGCGGCAAATAACGCCCAACCATCGAGATCGTCGCCGCCGAAACGTCGGTCGCGGATACCGCAACACGCAAGGTGGCCCTCGTCCCGTGGGGTGAAAGCGGGTTGTTCGTGCAGCTCTGCACAAAGGTTAGCCCCGGGGAAGCCTCCGCCAACCGGAGCGTCGGCATTTGCCGGGCTTCTCCCGGCGCAGTGACATGATGAACGGCACGGACGCAGCAGCGCCGGCAACACTGAGGCGACGGCACGCGGCCCGCACCAACTTGTTGCGACGGGACGACCGAACACGCGACCAGTCGTGGCCGGCAAGCCCGCAATGCCATCCGGAACGGTTCGGTTCTCCCGCTCGAGTCTGGAATGAGCGGCGTCTTGAGGCGCGAACCGGTCTGCGTCAGGAGCAATCGGCCGGGCGCGCGCCGGTACCGCTCGTCGCGGTGCGGATGCTGATCGGAGCGGGAATTGAAATTGCAGGTCGGCTGCTCTGCCCCTGACAGTTTTCGCGCAGATCCGGTCCCACAAGCATCGGGCAATGCGCCAGAATTTGTCTAGGCGCCGGGGCGATTGCGCGCCTGGACGCGTGTCTGTAATCTGCCCAAATGATGGGCAATTGTAGTCCAGCAACCACACCTCCCGCCCTCGCAGCAATCGATCTGGGAGGCTTGGTCCGCATCGAAACGCCGGTCATTCTGGCGCCGATGTCTGGCGTCACCGATCTGCCGTTTCGCCGCACCGCCAAAGAGCTCGGCGCGGGCATGGTCGTCTCGGAAATGATCGCGTCCTGGGCCATGATCCGGGAAAATCGCAAGACATTGAGCATGGCGGAACTCGATGGTTGCGGTGGCATTTCGGCACTGCAGCTCGCCGGCTGTGATCCGGGCGCGATGGCCGATGCGGCGCGGCTGGGCGTCGACAAGGGCGCCGACCTCATCGACATCAATTTCGGCTGCCCGGTGAAGAAAGTGGCAGTCGGGCAGATGGCGGGGTCGGCCCTGATGCGTGATGAAGCCACGGCCGCGGCGATCCTGGAAGCCACGGTGAAGGCGGTATCCGTCCCGGTCACTCTGAAGATGCGCATGGGCTGGGACCGTGCCAGCCTGAATGCGCCGCGGTTGGCGCGGGTCGCGCAAGAGGCCGGCATTCGCATGGTCACCGTGCACGGCCGCACGCGCCAGCAGTTCTACAACGGGACGGCTGACTGGGACTTTATCGCGCACGTCAAGACCGCCGTCAGCATCCCAGTGATCGCCAACGGCGACATTCTGACGGAACAGGATGCCGCCGATGCCCTGCGCCGTTCCGGCGCCGACGGGGTGATGATCGGCCGCGCCTGCTACGGCCGTCCGTGGTTCCTCGCTCAAGTGGCGCATTATCTGCGCACCGGACAGCGTATCTCGGAGCCGCCTTTAGTTCGACAGAAATCCACCATTACAAAGCATTACCGCGCGATACTGAGTCGCTTCGGGCATGACGCAGGCGTCCGCCTGGCGCGTAAGCATGTCGGTTGGTACTCGCGGGGTCTGCCGGGTTCGGCCGAGTTCCGCGCGCGCGTGAACGCTCTGCCCGACGCAGCGTCGGTGTTACGGCTGCTGGACTCGTTTTATGACCCGTTGATCGCGCGAGGCGTGATGCGCCGCTCGCCCGTGCGGGACGAAACGTTGGTGCCAGAGGCGGCATGAGCTCCGTGGTTGCCCGCGCCGCGCGCCTGCTGCCTGGCCGCAACCGCGGCGCTTCGCCGCCGGACTCGGCCGCCGTACTGAGCGCGTTGCCGGTGCCGGTGATCCTGCTCGACGCCGACAACCGGTTCCGCCACGTCAATCAGGCGGCGGAGCAGTTCCTCGGCGTGTCCGCCTCATCGCTGGCGCAGCTTCACTTGAACGACCTGGTGCCACCCGATAACCCGTTATTCCTGTTGATCGACCAGGTGCGGCGGACAGAAGCGTCGATCGCCGACCATGATCTCACGGTGGAAAGCCCGCGGCTGCGCAAACAGGGCATTACGGTCCAGGGTGCCCCGCTGCCGGAGGAGCCAGGCTCGGTGCTGTTGGTGATGCAGGACGCATCGGCGGTGCGCGCGCTGGATCGCCAACTCACCTTCCGCAGCGCCGCGCGCAGTGTCACGGGCATGGCGGCGGTGCTGGCGCATGAAGTGAAAAACCCGCTCTCAGGCATTCGCGGTGCAGCACAGTTGCTGGAGCAAAGCGTCACGCCCGCGGACCAGGAACTGACCGTGCTGATCCGCGACGAAGCGGACCGCATCCGCGCCCTGGTGGACCGTATGGAAGCGTTCGGGGACAAGCCCATCGAACGCACAGCCGTGAACATTCATCGCGTGCTGGAGCACGTCCGCAAGCTGGCGCAGTCTGGCTTCGCCGCGCATGTCCGGTTTCAGGAGAACTACGACCCATCGCTGCCGCCGGTCTGGGGAAACCGAGACCAACTCGTGCAGGTTATGCTGAACCTCGTGAAGAACGCGGCCGAAGCGGTCACTGGCTCCAGCACGTCGCACCCGGAGATCGTACTAAGCACAGGCTTTCAGCACGGCATGCGCATCGCGGTGCCCGGGACGACCACGCGCGTGGACCTGCCGCTCTACGTTACGGTGCGTGATAATGGCGCCGGTATTCCCGACGACATCCGCCCGCACCTGTTCGAGCCGTTCGTCACCTCGCGTCCCAGCGGAAGCGGACTCGGCTTGGCGCTGGTCGCCAAGATCGTGGGCGACCATGGCGGGCTGATCGAGGTCGATTCACGCCCCGGTCGCACCGAGTTCCGGCTGCATTTGCCGGTTGTGACGGATGCGGAGGGCTCCCAATGAACATGGCAAAAGCCTCTCCCGCAGAGCGCGGGCGGTCGGGGTGCGGAGCACCGCGGATGGGGCGCCGGCCGTCCGCCCCCCAGCCGGCGCTGCGCGCTGATCTCTCCCGTCAACGGGGGAGTTTTCCGGCACCATGAGCGCGAGCGTCCCATGACCCTTCCCACCGTCCTGGTCGCTGACGATGACCGTTCCATCCGCACCGTGCTGACCCAGGCGCTCGGGCGTTCGGGTTATCAGGTGCGCACCACCGGCAATGCCGCGACGCTCTGGCGCTGGGTGGAGGAGGGGGAGGGAGACCTCGTCATCACCGACGTGGTGATGCCGGACGAGAACGGCCTTGATCTCATCCCGCGTATCAAGCGCGTCCGGCCGGATCTCCGGGTTGTGGTCATGAGCGCCCAATCGACCCTGATGACCGCGGTGAAGGCGGCACAACGCGGCGCGTTCGAATACCTGCCGAAGCCATTTGACCTGCAGGAACTTCTCGCAGTGGTAGGCCGCGCTCTGGCCACGCCCCCGGCGCCGGCTGCGGAGGCCATCGAGCCGCGCGATGCCGACGAGCGCCTGCCGTTGATCGGCCGCAGCCCGGCGATGCAGGAGGTCTACCGCACCATCGCGCGCCTCAGCACGGCCGACCTCACGGTCATGATCAACGGCGAATCCGGCACTGGCAAAGAATTGGTCGCCCGCGCACTGCACGACTACGGCAAGCGCCGCGCGGGCCCGTTCGTCGCCATCAACATGGCGGCGATTCCCCGCGAGCTGATCGAAAGTGAGTTGTTCGGCCACGAGCGCGGCGCATTCACCGGGGCCACGCAGCGCAGCCAGGGCCGCTTCGAGCAGGCCAATGGCGGCACCTTGTTTCTCGACGAGATCGGTGACATGCCGCCGGAAGCACAGACCCGCCTGCTGCGCGTGCTGCAGGAGGGTGAATTCACCAGCGTTGGTGGACGCCAACCGATCAAGGCGAATGTCCGCATCATCGCCGCGACCCATCGCGACCTGCGCAACTCGATCCGTCAGGGCGTGTTTCGCGAGGACCTGTTCTACCGTCTGAACGTCGTGCCGATCCGGCTCCCGCCTCTGCGCGAACGCGCCGAGGACATTCCACTTCTTGCGCGCCATTTCCTGGATCGCGCCCGCGAGGACGGACTGCCGCTGAAGTCGCTCGACGCTGCCGCGCTCGACCGCTTGAAGCAGTATGGCTGGCCAGGCAACGTGCGTGAGTTGGAGAACCTCATGCGGCGTTTGGCCGCACTGTGCCCGACAGAAACGATCGGGGCGGATCAGGTGGGGGCGGAACTGACGGAAATCGCGCCGCTGATGGTCGAGGCGGTGCCGGGCCAGGCGGCCCCAGAAACGTTGGCGCGCGCGGTGGAACGGCATATCCGCGACTTCCTCATTGCGCACGACGATGGCGTGGCGCCGTCCGACATCTACGACAGAGTGATCGCCGAGGTGGAGCGCCCGCTGATCCGCCTGACCCTGGCCGCCACCCGTGGCAACCAGATCAAGGCGGCGTCGATGCTTGGCCTGAACCGGAACACGTTGCGAAAGAAGATCCGGGACTTGGAGATTCCCGTTGTGAGGGGGCTCGTGTGACCCCCCTCTCCCGCACGGCGGGAGACGGAAGGGTGACGGCGCCGCATCATCTGGCACGGTCGCCCCGCACGCCGCGCGCCCCCGCTTCACGGCGGAGGACGTCGAAATGAATGTGTCCCCCAGCACCGATTCCCTCCGGCCGGCCGTTCAGCCGGAACCGCCATCCCCGGCACGCCGTTGGCCCGGCATGCTTGCCGACCTTCTGTTGGGCAAGGCGGCCACGTTGATCTTGACCGGTATTGCACTGGCGGTTGGATTGGCCACCTTCATGGTGCTCGCCCGCGGCGCCACCCCATTTTCCCTGCAGCCGAACACCGGGGTCGGCTTGGTGCTGGCCAATCTCTGTGTATTGCTTCTGCTCGGCGCGGTGCTCGCGGGTCGTCTGACCCGCGTTTGGGTGGACCGCCGCCGCGGGTCCGCTGCCTCGCGTCTGCACGTCCGCCTGGTCATGTTGTTTTCGGGCATTGCCGTCGCTCCTACCATCGTTGTCGCCTGCTTCGCCGTCGCCTTCTTTCATTTCGGCATCCAGTCCTGGTTCAACGACCCGGTTCGCGACGCGGTCACCGAATCGTTGCAGGTGTCGCGTGGGTATCTGGAAGAGCACCGTGACAATATCCGCGCCGTCGCGCTGGAAATGGCGAACGACATTGACCGCGCCGGCATGCTGCTCGCCGGCGACCCGCGCGCCTTCGCCGATGTCCTTGCGACGCAGACCGCACTGCGTGGCCTCACTGAAGCATTGATCTACGACCCGCTCACCAACCAAGTGCTTGGCTCGTCCGGTCTGTTCGGCGGCGTCGGCGTGTCGCCGCCGCCGGAGGCCGATACGCAGCAGGCATTGCGGGGTGACGTCGTGGTGATGAACGCCGGCGATGGGACGCGTGTACGCGCCATCGTGCGGCTGGATTCAACGCCGCCGTTAATGCTGATGATCGGTCGGCCAGTCGATCCGAACATTCTCGGCTATATGCAACGCACCGAGGCTGCGGTCGCCGAGTATAATCGGCTGAACCACAATCGTTCCTGGTTGCAGATCGCCTTTGCCTGGATCTTCGCCATCGTCGCGCTGCTGGTGCTGCTCGCTGCGGCGCTGATCGGCCTGGTCATCGCCAACCAGATCGCCCGTCCGATCGGCAGCCTGATCAACGCTGCCGAGCGGGTGCGCGGAGGCGATCTTACCACGCGCGTTGCCGAAATCCCGTCGGGCGACGAGCTTGCCGGACTCTCGCGTGCGTTCAATCGCATGACCGGCCAGCTTGCTGCGCAACGAACCGAGCTGATGGACGCTTACAGCCAGATTGACGAGCGTCGCCGCTTCACTGAGGCCGTCTTGTCCGGCGTGTCCGCCGGTGTCATCGGGCTCGATGCGCAGGGTCGCGTCGAGTTACCCAACCGCGCCGCCGACGAATTGCTCGGCGCCGATTTGCTGGTCGCAATCGGCCGGCCGCTTGCTGACGTGGTGCCGGAATTTGCGACGCTGGTGCAGGAAGCGATGGCGGCGCCCGAGCGCGCCCGCACCGCAGAGATTCAAATCGGTCCTGCCAATCGGCGCCGTACGCTCCTGGTGCGCATCGGTGCCGATCTGTCAGGCGGCCGCACGGACGGCTTCGTCGTCACCTTCGATGACATCACCGAACTGCAGTCGGCGCAGCGCAAGGCCGCCTGGGCCGACGTGGCACGACGCATCGCGCATGAGATCAAGAATCCGCTGACGCCGATCCAACTTTCCGCTGAGCGCCTGAAGCGACGCTTTGCCAAGGAAATCCAATCGGATCCGGAAACCTTCACACAGTGCGCCGACACCATCGTGCGTCACGTCGGCGATATCGGACGCATGGTGGATGAATTCTCCGCTTTCGCGCGGATGCCGCAGCCTGTGATCAAGCCCGAGGATGTCGGGCGAATCGCGCGCGAGGCGCTGGTGCTGCAAAAGACCGCGCGGCCGCAGATCGCGTGGCATACCGAGATTCCGGAAAACGGGCCGATGGTGCCGTGCGACCGGCGGTTGCTTCGCCAGGCGCTGACCAATTTGTTGCAGAATGCCGCCGATGCCGTCGCAATGCGCGAGGGCGCGGGTCAGATCGACCTGTCAGTGTGTCAGAGCGACAACGAAGTTCGCGTCTGCGTGACCGACGATGGTATCGGCTTGCCGGACGATCGCGCCCGGCTTACCGAACCGTATGTGACTCACAAGCCAAAGGGGACGGGACTCGGGTTGGCCATTGTAAAGAAGATCATGGAGGATCATGGCGGCCGGCTGATGCTCGATGACCGTCCTGGCGGCGTTAGCGCGGTGCACGGGGCGATGGCCACGCTGATCATGCCCCTGCCAATATCAGGTTGAGAATACGCCGGATGGCGCAAGACATTCTGATCGTCGACGACGAACCCGACATAAGGCTGCTCATCGACGGAATCCTGCGCGACGAGGGCTACGAAACACGCGGCGCAGGCGATTCCGATGCCGCAATCGCGGCCTTCCGCGTGCGGCGGCCGTCGCTGGTGATCCTTGACGTTTGGCTACAAGGATCGCGCCTCGACGGGTTGGGCCTCTTGGAGTTGTTCCACAGCGAGGAACCGCAGGTGCCTGTGGTGATGATCTCCGGCCACGGCACGATCGAAATGGCGGTGACGGCGATCCAGCAAGGTGCCTACGACTTCATCGAGAAGCCCTTTCAGTCCGACCGTCTTTTGCTGTCCGTACGGCGCGCGCTGGAAGCGGCGGCACTGGCGCGGGAGAATGCCGAGCTGCGGCTGCGGGTTGGTCCGGAGAACCGCCTGACCGGCGACAGCGTTGCTGCGGGCGTGCTCCGCGCGGGCGTTGAGAAGGTCGCACCGACCGGTTCGCGTGTCCTGATCCACGGTCCCGCGGGATCGGGAAAGGAAGTCGTGGCACGCATGGTGCACGCGCGCTCGCGCCGCACCGATGGACCGTTCGTCGTGTTGAACTGCGCCACGCTGGCGCCGACGCGTTTCGAAGAGGAATTGTTCGGCCTGGAAGCGGGACCCGATCCCATAGCGAACCCGCGCCGCGCCGGGGTGTTGGAACGGGCACACGGCGGCACGCTGTTGCTCGACGAAGTCTCTGACATGCCACTCGAAACACAGGGCAAGATCGTGCGCGCCCTGCAGGACCAGACGTTCGAGCGCCTGGGCGGCTCTCAGCGCGTCAAGGTCGATGTGCGCGTGCTATCCACCACCAACAGGGACTTGCATCAGGAGATAGCCGCCGGCCGGTTCCGTGAGGACCTGTATTACCGTCTCGCGGTGGTGCCGCTGAAGGTGCCGGCGTTGAAGGACCGCCGGGAGGACATTCCACCGCTCGCCGAGTTCTTCATGACACGTTCAGCGGAGACCTCGGGCATGCCGGCGCGCGAGCTGTCGGCCGACGCGATCGCAGCCCTGCAGGCTTACGACTGGCCCGGCAATGTCCGCCAGTTGCGCAACCTGATGGACTGGCTGCTGATCATGGCGCCCGGTGGCGCAGTGGATCCGATCCGCGCCGACATGCTGCCGCCGGAGATCGGTGCCGGCGCGCAGGCACTGCTGACGATCGATCCGACGGCGGACATTATGGGCCTGGCGCTGCGCGAGGCACGCGATTTGTTCGAGACGCAATATTTGCAGGCGCAACTACTGCGCTTCGGTGGCAACATTTCGCGCACCGCGCAGTTTGTTGGAATGGAGCGAAGTGCATTGCACCGCAAATTGAAGCAACTTGGAGTGAATTCAGACGAGAAAGTGGGCGGCTGACTTGCGACGAAACCGTCCCACCTGCGGCGGGAGAGGCACTCCCGGCCGGCTTGCCGACCCCAGGCAAAATGTGACAATGCTGGCGCTAAGAACCCGGCACAAACCGCCGGGAGGGGCATCATTCACACGAGGAAGCGCGAACCCATGGCTGAAGTCTCCTGCCGCAAGGTAGTCAAGCACTACGATGGCGGCGTTCAGGCGGTAAAAGGCATCGACCTTGAAATCGCCGACCAGGAATTCGTCGTCCTCGTCGGCCCATCCGGATGCGGCAAATCCACCACGCTGCGTATGATCGCCGGCCTGGAGGAAATCACCGACGGCGAGATCTGGATCGGTGGCGACATTGTCAACGATGTTCCGCCTCGTGACCGCGACATTGCCATGGTGTTTCAGAACTACGCGCTCTATCCGCACATGAACGTGTTCGACAACATGGCGTTCGGATTAAAGCTGCGTAAGTTTCCCAGGGACGAAATCAAACGCCGGGTCGACGAGGCAGCGCGCATTCTCGACATCGGTGCCTTGCTCGACCGTCGTCCGCGCGCTCTGTCCGGTGGCCAGCGCCAGCGCGTCGCCATGGGCCGTGCGATCGTGCGCAACCCCAAGGTCTTCTTGTTCGACGAACCGCTGTCAAACCTGGATGCCAAGCTACGTGTCCAGATGCGCACCGAGATCAAGAAGGTCCACCAGACGGTTCGTACCACAACAATTTACGTGACTCACGACCAGGTGGAGGCAATGACGCTCGCCGACCGCGTGGTGGTGATGAACCACGGAGAGATCGAGCAGGTCGGGTCGCCGCAGGAGCTTTACCACTCGCCGCAGACCCGTTTCGTTGCCGGTTTCATCGGTTCACCAGCGATGAATTTCCTGCCGGTGAAGGTTCATGGCGGCGCGAATGGCGGGCTCGCCTTGAAGCTGGCCAACGACACCGTGCTGCCCGTGCCGGCATCGCGCAACGATCGTTACGGCCCGTACAAGGACAAGGAGATGCTGCTCGGACTGCGGCCCGAGCACTTGTTCGAATACCACGAGAATGGTCGCCAGGGCTGGGAGCGCGTGGAGCTGCCAGTAGATGTCGTGGAGCCGATGGGCAT
>JASHQG010000773.1 GCA_030037665.1 Acetobacteraceae bacterium | reverse complement strand
TCGGGCTCGGACACGATCTCCATCAGCGCGACGCCTGCGCGATTCAGGTCGATATACGACTTGGTGGGATGCTGGTCGTGCAGCGACTTCCCTGCATCCTGTTCTAAGTGCAAGCGCGTCACGCCGATCTGGCGGGTGTTGCCGTCGGCGCTCTCGATATCGACGGTGCCCTCGCCGACGATCGGATGGTGGTACTGGCTGATTTGATACCCTGCCGGTAAATCAGCGTAAAAGTAGTTCTTGCGGTCGAAGCGGCTGACCGTGTGGATGTGTGCATTCAGGCCCAGACCAGTCCGCACGGCTTGCGCGACACATTCGCGGTTGATAACCGGCAGCATGCCGGGGAAGGCGGCATCGACGAAGCTGACCTGTGTATTTGGTGGGGCACCGAAATCAGTGGCAGCGCCCGAAAACAGCTTGGCCCTGCTAATGACCTGGGCGTGGACTTCCAGGCCGACGACGACTTCCCAGACGCCGGTTCGGCCTTCGATAGCGTAGGTCATGCTTGGTCCTTCAGTACCAATTTACTCCCGCGCGCCGGTATTAACCGTGCCGATCGGCGGCGGCAACAGCTCACCTCGGATCGCGGTCGGGCCGACGCGCCGAGAACGCGATCGGGACAGGTTCAACCATAGATGACACCGATGGGCGCTGACGGTTTTGCTGACCGACCGAGGCGGGCCATCGCGGCAGGTCTCACCGGTGTTGATCAGGGGCTCGGCTTTGCAGGGACTGCGGCAATAGAGCCGGCGGAACCGCGGTTCATCCACGCCGCGAGTGCGACGGCATCGGCGGTCAGCATGCAGAGACGAGGTGGCGCCGCCTGTCCGCGCTCACTGGGCCTGCCGCACCCTTCCGGCTACCGCGCGCACCTTGCGCGGCCCTGCCAGCCAGATCGCCCCCGCGGAGACGAGGCTCGTCCCGAACCCCATCCAAAACGCGGCGGTGTAATCGCCGGCCGCATCGTGCAATACGCCAGTCAGCCAAGGCCCAACCGCGCCGCCTGCCACGGCGACCAGCATCAGCATGCCGAAGATCGTCCCGAACTGCCGCCCCTGGAACAACTCCGCTGGAATGGCGCTTAGCACCGAGACAATCCCATAGCCCAGGAACCCCTGCGCCAGCACCATCAGCCATAGCAGCCATTCCGTCGGCACGTGTTCAAGTGTCAACAGTACAAGATAGCACAGCGCGAAACCGAGATTGCCGATGGTCCACACCCACTCGCGACCGACCCGGTCGGACATGTGG
Source organism: Acetobacteraceae bacterium (assembly GCA_030037665.1). GTDB lineage: Bacteria > Pseudomonadota > Alphaproteobacteria > Acetobacterales > Acetobacteraceae > JASHVB01. The sequence continues at coordinate 1,589 of JASHQG010000773.1, read as the reverse complement.
CCAAGTGCAATCTGCCCCGGGACGCCGGCGAGGCTGACAAAGCCCAGGGCCCAGGCAGCCAGGATCGGACTGAACCCGATCTCGGTCAGGTATTGTGTCTGGTGCACCTGTACGGCGTACCACGCGTAGAGCGCGCAGAAATAGCCGAGCGCAAGCCACCAGAACCGCGCCGTCCGCATGGCCCGTGCCAGCGTCCAGTCCACCGCCGCCCAGTCCGCATCCACCACGGTGGCGATCCGCCGCTCTGCCGCCTGTGCCTGTGCCTCGCCGTCGGGATGCAGGCCGATGTCTTCCGGCCGGCGGTGCAACAGCAGATTCATGGGCGCAAGCAGGAGGATCAGCACGGTGCCAAGCGTCGCGCACGCCGCACGCCATCCCGCATACTGAATGAAGACTTGCATCCATGGCAGGATGACGATCGAGCCCGCGCCAACGCCGGAAAATGCCAGCCCCATTGCCAGGCCGCGCCGGCGGACGAACCAGTTGGGCAGGAACAAGCCCTGGCCGGTGTAGCCCAGGCAGACGCTCCCGCTGCCCACCAGCACCCCGAGCGTCGCGTAAAGCTGCCACGGCTGGCGGATCTGCGTGGCGAGCAGGAGCCCGCTGCCCATCAGCAGCACGCCCAACTCCATCACCGCGCGTGGCCCGCGCGTATCCATCAACCGACCAAGCCAGGGGCTCAGTGCAGAGGACACCAGGAAACCGAACGAGAACGCGCCCGCGGTTACGCCGCGGTCCCAGCTGAACTCGGCGAGAATCTGCGGAAACAGCAGTGAGAAGGCAGTGCGGGCGTTTACGCCGATGCCCATGGTGACGAACACCACGGCGACGACGATCCAGCCGTAGAAGAAAGGCAACCGTGCGGAGAGCGGTCGGGACGGCACGGTGTTCACCTGTCTTACTTGGATACGGCGGCCACTTTGTTCCCCGCCACGTTGCGCCAGCGAAGCGGGAGACATTGTGTTGCTCGAACCGTCGCACAGTCGGGCCATGTCCGACCAGCCGCCGATCGACGCTCCCGGCGCGCGCAGCTGCCTGCTCCCTCCTTGCCTTCGTCAGCATTGGCGTACCGATGGACGCACGACCCGGCGCCCCCACCACCCGGACCGCCGGGGAACATCCGACGCGGCCTGGAGGAGCCGTTCAGGGCAGGCGAGGACGGCTCCGTCGGACTTGGGCATACGGCCGCCCTGTGCCACGCTTGGCTTCATGCCACCGTCGCCGGACACCAGCCATGTTTCCTGCAAAAGAGCAGCTTACAATCTGCTTCGCCCACGCCGCCTATCAGATGCAGGCGACGTTCGAGGCGCTGGGCACCGGCATTGGCAATTTCGAAGTGCGCGAGCCGGCGGCGCTGGCGGCGCGCATCGGTGAGGCGGATGTGCTGGTGGTGTCCGGGCTGTGGCACAACGGGTTGATCCCGCTGGCGGGGAAGCTGCGGTTCATCCAGTCGATCGGCTCCGGCACCGACCAGTTCGACAAGGCGGCGCTGGCGGCGCGCGGCATAAGGCTGGCGAGCGCGGCGGGGGTGAACGCGCGGGCCGTGGCGGAGCATGCGATGGCGCTGATCCTGGCGCTGGCGCGGCGGC
>JASHQG010000772.1 GCA_030037665.1 Acetobacteraceae bacterium | reverse complement strand
TCTCCCCGTGAGGCCATACAGCGCATCGAACATAAGGACTGGTACGGCGCGTCTGGCTGCTGATCCTTGGTTGCAGGTTGCTGGTTTGCCATCAGCGCTACACCGGCCAGGGCTTGCTAAGGGATTGCAGTGCGAACCGTGCACGTCGAGAAGCGTTGCCACAGGCTGAACGACGTTGCTGCTCGAGGACCATCATGCTAGCAGATGATACTGCCCGGCGTATCTCAGCGCCGATGATCGATTGCGGGCTTGCAATCAGGACGGACGGCTTCGCGTGTCGATACCCTGCAATCGGACAGGCTCCTACCATCTGCCCCACGAGAGCGTCGCAGCGGATCACGGCTCGGAGACGGCAAGGCACAGAGGCGAGGCCACGCCTGTCGTAGCCGCCGCGCGGGACCCAAGGAGCGTTGCCGGACTCGCCTCTCAAGAACGCTTGGCGTCGGTTGCCGGCAGATCCGGCACAGCCGGTCGGCATGCAGGCCGCTGCAGCGGACGCGTGCGATCAGGCCGAAGAACGCGACAGCCCTGGCCCATCTCCGGCCCGAAAGTATGGTCGGAACGCCGAAGCGGCAGGCATGGGGTCCTGGTCCGCCGGGGCCGAGCTCTGCGCGCAGAGGACGTATCTGGGGTGGAGTTGCCGTGGACCTAACCACGCTCCTGTTGTGGTTGGTGCTGACCGGAACCGTGATGGGTCTTGCGGGCATGACGTCGAACCACGACGCCGGCTTTGCGGCCGTGCTGTTCGTGATCCTGCTGCTTGCCCCGTTGATCGTGCTTGTGTCACCACGGAACGCACCCTGGTTCGTGGCTCTGCTCTGGCTCGTGACGGTGCTCGTCCCTGCCCTGCTTGTGCGCCGGTTCAACCGGCTCGTGATCGGCCGTCGCTATGCGGCGGCGTTGCTCGTAAGCCGGATGATTGTCCTGCTGCATCCGTTCGGTGAGTGGCGGTATCAGCACCGCCTGATGCGCGCACTGGCGCTGCTTGATCGCGGTCAACGCGATCGGGCCATCGCCCAGCTCGACACATTGCAGGCCACCAGTGGTTGTCCGCCGACGACCATCATGAGCGCCAGGATGAATTCGGCACGGCTGCGGGGTGAGTGGGGCGACCTTCTGGCGGACGACATGGCCGGGCAGATCGACCACCCCGTCGCACTCGTCGGCCGCATGCGGGCGCTTGGCGAACTGGGCCGCATTCCTGAGCTGATCGGCGCTTACGCGCAGCAGGCGATCCGGATTGCGCAGGCGCGCTCGCAGCGGCTGACCAGCTGGTCCTTCCTCCCGTGGTCCTATCTGCAACTCTATCTGTTTGCCTTTACCGGCCGGCCGGAGCCGGCGATGCGGCTGCTGAATGGCCCCTTATCGGGTTTCCCGCGGGAGACGCGCGAGTTCTGGCGCCTGACCGCCGAGCTTGCGCAGGGTGGTACCGCGGCGGAGGATGCCCGCCGGACGCTGGTTGCGTTGCAGACCCAGACGAAAGATCTGGAGCTGCGTCATGACATTGCTCGCCGGCTCGACATGGCGCCGGCACCGGCGCTCGACGCTGCCGCCGAGGCCGTGCTGCGGGAAGCGGAGGCGTCGCTTTCGCCAACAGCGCCCGGTGGCGTTGCACAGACGGCGACACCGCGCCGGTGGATCTCGTTTCTGCTGCGATCGGGGCGCGCCACGCTCGTCCTGGCGCTCCTCAACATCATCGCCTTTGTGCTGGAAATGCGTGCAGGTAACACCGAGGACGTGCGCGTGCTGTTTCAGCTCGGCGGCCTGTGGCCACCGGCCGTGCTGCAAGGCGGCGAGTGGTGGCGGTTGGGCACCGCCCTGTTCCTGCACGCCGGTGTTCTGCATATCGGGTTGAACATGCTGGCGCTGCTGGTCCTCGGTCCGCAAATTGAGCGCCTGTACGGCCCATGGCGCATGCTGCTGATCTATGCCGTGGCCGGACTTGGCTCGATGGTCGTCGTGCTTGGAGTGACAGAGCTCCATTGGATTCCGGTCGAACTGCTGATCGGCGCGTCCGGTGCGATCATGGGCCTGCTCGGCGCCGTCGCCGCCTGGCTGCTCCGGTTGCGCGCGGTTCGCCCCGCGCCCGGCGTGATGTTCCGGCTCGGGCAGGTGGTCCTGATCATGGTGTTGCAGGCGATGTTCGATATCATGACGCCGGCAGTCAGCTTCACGGGACATGCCGCTGGCGCCGTGACCGGCTTCGTGGCTGGCTGGCTGGTGCTGCCTCGCTCGAAATTCCCGGCCGAGCTCGCGACAGTCCCTTCCCAACAACCGGTTTCACCATACCATGTCGTTCGGATCGTCGCAGCCAGCGCGCTCGCCGCTCTGACCGGCTGGCTCTACTCCGTGAGCTGATCGGTGCGTGCGCCGTTTTGGCGTTGAAGCGGGGAGAGCCGCAGCTCCGCACTGACCCCGCTTACCGCCTTGGCACGACCGCGTGATCTCGAGCGCCCGATGCCTCGACCGTCGTGCCGGAAAATCCGGGAGACGCCTCACGCGTCGATGGCGGCTTCTGGGTTGTCGAGGGGCGCCTGATTCTGCACCATGGAATGACGGGAAATGGTGATTCTCGGTGGACGAAGGAATGCGCGCACCGACGCTTATTTTGTAACACGTCGGGCGATATCTTGACGATCCAAGCACGATCCGAGCTCGACGACGCCGCTTCACTCTCCGACCTGCGCCCGCGATGCCGCGGCTGTGGCGGTCGTATGGTCATCATCGGGATCTTTCAGCAGGCGGCCGGGGCGCGTGCGCCACCTTCGTCGCGTCCCCACACCGGCACCACCGCGTCATGATTGAGCACGATGAACCTCAACCTCCCGCCGAAGCCGCTGCGCTTCGGCCAGTGATTCGTCACGCAGCTGCGTCGATCACCCATTCCTCGAGTGTGACGATGACAGCCAGCTCGAATCGCCGGTCGGCGTCAGGTGTCGCTCTTGCCGCACTCGTAAATCGCGTCGCGCAATCACGCGCCGCCTCAACAGCGTCATCAGAATTCTCGAATCCCCATAACGTCGCACCGGTGCCCCACGGGGTCGTGCTTGGGAGGCGCCCGTACGCCGGCCCGCGTGCCGCACGCTCGAGCTGTCAGGGCCTGCGTCCGAAACCCTTCACCGGACCAGACCTGCGAGCCGGGCACCAAGTATCAGTTTTGACCGACGAGTGACGCTCATCCAGTCGGTGTGAAATGGTGCC
>JASHQG010000771.1 GCA_030037665.1 Acetobacteraceae bacterium | reverse complement strand
CTGCCGGAGGCGCTGGATGCGATGCACACCGCGGAATGCGGGCCGACAGCCGTGCTGCCATTGTGGCCTGCGGCCGGGCGCAGGGCGAAGCTGATCCTGCTTCATGGAGTGAAGGGCGGTCGGGCGCCGGTGCAACTGCTGCCAGGCGTCGTACTACATGCGAACAGCGGCGGGTTCACGCCAGAGGCCGAGGCGGTACTGCGCGACGCCGCGGCGATCCGGCTATGAGCGCGCTGTGCGGGTACGCCGGAGCCCGATTGCTTCATTCCTTCCTTGCGACCGGACAGGAAACCAGGCCGACCAAGGTCACCGCGGCGCAAACAGACACCCACCGCCTGCCCCAGACTTGATCCGGCGCGCATGGGTCCTGTCATTCGCCCAGGGGTGACGTTGGACCCTCAGCTCAGGCAGTCGCGCGTCAGCCGCCGGGGAGCGGGTGCGACTGCAACGACGCGGACAGAGCGGCTATTGCTCCTCGATGTGCGGGTGGCGCAGGTGCCACAGCCGTTCATGCGCTGCGACGAGGCTTTCCATGTTGCGCCGCCGCGTGCCGTCAGGCGTGAGCGGCCGGCGGGTCAGCATCATTTCCAGCACGTGCAGCAATTGTTCCGCGACCTCGAAATCGCCCTGATCACAGGCATGGTGGAATGCGATCAGGATCTTATCAGAGAGCCGACGGCTGTAGCGCGGAGCGCCGGTGGAGGTGGCATGTTCACGGCCAGCCTCCTGGTCAGTCTGGCTCTCTGTCGTTCCCGTGGCGAGTGTCGCCCAAGCGGTGGTTCCCATCCGAAGCAACCTTGTCTCTGGCCGGCGTATTTGCCGGCCGTCGGGTATTCCTTTCTGCACCGGGTCTCCGGCGGCGGCTCTGCTGCCCGGACCGGCCAGGCTCACAAGAAGTTCCGCAAGACATCACATTGGACCGTTCGTCCAAATTGCGCGTCATACCTGCGCTATAGAGCCGTTACTTTGACGCAGATCGGCGCATTTTCCCCAGATCGTTCTCCTCATGGCGTACCAATACACAAATATACCCCCATTGCCCAGGGAAATGTCCCGCTCCCCACGGTCCAATCCCAATATTTGGATGGGTCGCATGCAGATCAATTGCTATCCCGGCGCGACCTCTCGATGCGGCATCGCGTCCGGACTCGGCTCGAACGCCTCCTCCCACGTGCCCGTTGTGGACGCCTTGCTGTACTCGGTAGCGCGGTTCTCGAAGAAGTTGGTGTGCTCCACCGCGTTCAACATCTCGTCCAGCCAGGGCAGCGGGTTGCGCGCGATGTGAAACAGTGGGTTGAGGCCGAGCTGGGTCAACCGGCGGTCGGCAATGTAGCGGATGTACTGCCGCACCTCCTGTTCCGTCAGCCCTTGCACCGCGCCCTGCTCGAAAGCGAGCTCAATGAATGCGTCCTCGTGGTCCACGATGGTGGCGCAGGAGAGGTAAATGTCGCGCCGCAATTCTTCGGTCCAGATGTCCGGATTCTCCTGCACGAAGGTGCGGAACAAGCGGATGATCGAGTTGCAGTGCAACGTCTCGTCACGCACTGACCAGGAGATAATCTGGCCCATGCCCTTCATTTTCCCGAAGCGGGGGAAGTTCAGCAGGATCGCAAAGGAGGCGAAGAGCTGAAGTCCCTCGGTGAAGGCACCAAAAGCGGCCAGCGTGCGGGCGATCGCCGGGCGTGAATCGACGGTAAAGGACTGCATATAGTCATATTTGTCCTTCATCTGCTTGTAGCGCAGGAACGCCTGGTACTCGATCTCGGGCATGCCGATCGTGTCGAGCAGGTGCGAGTAAGCGGCGATGTGCACCGTCTCGATATTGGAGAAGGCCGACAGCATCATCAGGACTTCGGTGGGTTTGAAGACACGCGCGTAGTGTTTCATGTAGCAGTTGTTCACCTCGACATCCGCCTGGGTAAAGAAGCGAAAGATCTGGGTGAGCAGGTTGCGTTCGGAGTCCTTCAGGTTGCGGTGCCAGTCCTTGACGTCATCGGCGAGCGGCACCTCTTCCGGCAACCAATGGACGCGCTGCTGGGTAAGCCAGGCCTCATAGGCCCACGGGTAGCGGAACGGCTTGTAGACCGGGTTGTCGGCCAGGAGGTCGAAGCGGACGCGGTGTTCGTCGGGGCTGTGGGACATGCCGTCCATGCTGGTGCGACTCCTCCCTGGGGCATTGGCAGGACAGGCTAGCAAATGTTGTGTCGTGAGCCAACCGGAACGCTATGGATTGCGGTCTGGATGGAAAGGCCAGCAACTGCGCCAACCTGTCGCTGGGCCCGTGCGCCGACGCGAACCGTATCTAGTCCTCTGCGCGGCTGTGGCGGGATGAGACAACCGGGACTGCCGACCTCCAGTCCGGACGTCTCATACTGGCGAGTAGACTTCTGCTGCCGCGCGGGTACGGATTTTTATTGTGTTGGTTCGTTCAGAGTGTGATGCGAAGCGCGGAACAACAGGGAGGCTCCACCTTCGCCGCTCCGTTGGCAGAGTTGGCAGGGAATATGTTGCCTGTGCACTGTTTGGTTCAGGTCCGGTGTCACCGCGCCTCTCCCCGCGTTTACGGTTCTGCCTCCCAAGCCGCCCCATCCCGCGAAATGGTCGGGCTGGTGCCTCATACGGCATCTGACGGTCAGCCCATCCTGTTTCACCACCCTCGCCCGCCGGACGTCGAGCAAAGCACACCACCTTCTAATATCTGCAGGAAATTGGAGCCGACCCGTCGGTTTCGGTGTGCTCCGCCCCGGTGACTGACGCCGAAGGCGCCGCTGCTCACCCGTGCGACTTCCCGTGACCGTAGAGCGCCTCCGGCGACACGAGCGGTGCGGCGATCTCCACAAGCTTCCCGTCCCGCACGGCGCGGAAGAAACACGACCGCCGCCCCGTGTGGCACGCGACACCCTCCTGCTCCACCAGCAGCAGCAGCGTATCGCCGTCGCAGTCGACGCGCAGTTCACGTAAGTGCTGCACCTGACCGGACGTCTCGCCCTTGCGCCACAACGCGCCGCGACTGCGGCTGTAATAGCAGACGCGGCCGGTGGCCAGTGTTTCCGCCACTGCCTCGCGATTCATCCACGCGAGCATCAACACCTCCCCCGTGTCGTGCTGCTGCGCGACCGCAGGCACCAGGCCGGCCGGATCAAACGTGACCTCGGCAAGCACCGCATCGATGGCGCTCTTGTCCATGGCGCGTATGTGACGCGGCGCGCGGCGGAGCGCAACATCGCCGTGGACAGGCAAGCGCCTCGCAATGTTCGGAGCAGGATGACCCGGTCTCCGCGCCCGCCTGCCTCGCCACGACGGCGACGAACGATCCGGATGACAAGGGCCCTTGGGGTCTGTCCCAGGGGGCTTGGATGGTGCAGGACCGGCGTGCTCGTCCATTTGCCGGTCGGTACCCATACCTGGCCGGCATTCTCAACTCAATTGCAGATGCGTAGCAGATCGTCGCCGTCGTCGATACTGCCCAGAATGGCGCGAGGACGACGTCGTGATCTCCATGCGGCATGCCATGGCGCGACACCATGCACGCCCGCAACGTCCACAATCCGCAACGTCCGCAATTCGGTGGCACGCGGCCGCTCGCATGCTATCCTGCCCGGTCACAATTTCTGAGGATCGCCGATGGGGTTCTCCCCGCGCACCGAAACACTGCTGAATCGCGCCGACCGCATCTGCGGGACCCGGGGCGCGCGGCTGACCGATCTGCGTCGCCAGGTGCTCGGCCTGATTCTGGACTCCCCTGCCCCCACAGGCGCTTACGATCTGCTCGAACGCCTCCGCACGACGCGCAACGGCGCCGTACCGCCCACTGTCTACCGCGCCCTCGAGTTCCTGCAGGAGCAGGGCTTGGTACACAAGCTCGAGCGACTGTCGGCCTTCGTCGGCTGCGTCGCACACGAGAGCGATCACGCAGCGCAGTTCCTGATCTGCCGAAGCTGCGGCCGGGTCATCGAGATCGAGGACCACAACCTCGCGCACGCGCTGAACGATGCGGCACGGCGCCTCGGCTTCACCGTCGGCAAGGCCACGATCGAGGCTGAAGGCCAGTGCGCCGATTGCGCCGCCACCCGCTCAGAGGCGCACGCATGACCCTGATCGCCACCACCGAAGCAGCCCGCGCTAACCGCAAACGCGCGGTAGCGGGCGACGGCATGGGCTTCTGGCACACGCTGTATCTCGGTCGTACCCGCTACAACATGGCACCCGGCGAGGCAGACCCACCTACCAACGGCCTGTTCCCCATGGCGTTTTTGGTAGAGCAGGATCCGGGCGAAGTCGCCCATGCGCACTACCACCAGGCCGACCAGTTCCAGGTCGTGGTGGCCGGCGAAGGTACGCTCGGAGCGCACCCGGTGCGCCCCGTCGCGGTACATTTCGCGGGCGCCCATACCGCGTACGGTCCGATCCGCGCTGGCGCCACCGGTCTGACCTACCTCACCCTGCGCAACACCTTCGACCCTGGCGCCCGATACATGCTGCGCGCTGAGAACCGGATCGCTCTGCGCTCTGTCGCCAACCGGCGACACCGCGAGGCCGTGGCCGCGTCGCTTCCTGACCGCGAGTCGGGCATTTTACTCGGGCCAGATCCGGACGGATTGGTCGCCTGGCGCCACCGTCTTCTGCCCGCCGCCCTCGTCACCGGCCCCGCGCCTGCAGATGGCGCCGGGCAATACTGGGTGGTGCTCGCCGGCAGCCTGCAATACGCCAGCGAGACGCTCGGCCGCCTCTCGTGCGCCTTCCTTCACCCTGATGACCCTACATTCGCCGCCGCCGCCGGCCCCGATGGAGCCGATGTCGTGGTCATGCAGTTTCCCCGCGCGACGGCGTGACACTCTCCATCCCCAGTGGGGAACGAGCCTCTTGGTTTTTCAGACGGCCTTGAGCGCCGCCTTACAGCGCATCGTCGGTCTCCCGACGACTGCTTGCTGGCCAACCAAAACTCCTCATCCTGAATGGGAGGTGCCAGGCGACTGCGCGAGGCCCCGGCCGTGTCCGAGCTACCCTCGTCGCCACGGTTATTCATCCCGCGACTGACTCTTGCGGGTCAGGGTCATAGACACGTCACTTGAGCCTGATCGAGGAATGTTGCCT
>JASHQG010000770.1 GCA_030037665.1 Acetobacteraceae bacterium | reverse complement strand
TTACTATGGGTCTCGGCCACATCGAGGTCGTCGTCCTATGGAATGCTTCCCGATTGCCCGTCGCCGCCTGTCTCGCCGATGACCCGGTCACTTGCGGCTTCCGCCCGGATCGGTTCGTCCGGGATGGACTGGCACCATCCCGATAAGGCACGCTCAGGGAGGCACGATGGGTAGGACAGGGCCGGCGGTGATGTGAGCTGCGCTGCGCAGGATCACAATGTGGAGCTGGAGAAGGAGACGTCCGATGAACGGGATGACCGATCTCGCAACGCAAGGTCTCACCCGCGCGCTGACAGAGCACGCTCGGGCCATGACCTACGCCGAGATTCCGTCGGATGTGAGGGTCTGGGCGCGGCAATGTGTGCTCGACTATCTCGCGTGCACGCTGGCCGGCTCCCAGGATGATCTCAGTGCAATTCTCCTCGCCGAGCTGGCCGAGCAGGGCGGCACAAAAGCCGCGACGATCGTGGGACACGGTGCGCGCCTGCCGGTCACCTCTGCGGCGCTGGTGAACGGGGCATCCTCGCACGCGCTCGACTTCGACGACGTGAATTTGGCGATGCCCGGCCATCCGTCCGTCGCGATCCTGCCCGCCTTGCTCGCGCTCGCAGAAGAACGTGGCAGCAGCGGTGCCGACGTGCTGACCGCATTCGTCGCCGGCTATGAACTGCAATGCCGGGTGGGCCGCATGATCGCGCCGGGGCATTACGATGTGCTCGGCTTCCATTCGACCGCCACGGTCGGCAGCTTCGGTTCGGCAGCGGCCTGTGCCCATCTGCTAGGGCTTGATGCGCAGCACTTCGCCACGGCGCTTGGCATAGCCGGCACGCAGGCAGCGGGGCTGAAGTCGATGTTTGGAACGATGTGCAAGCCATTACACGCCGGGAAGGCGGCCTATCACGGGCTGATGGCGGCGAAGCTGGCGTCCCGCGGCTTTACCAGCCGGATGGATGTATTGGAATGCGCGCAGGGCTTCGCGCGCACCCATAGTCCGGATTTCCATCCGGAACGCGCCCTGGAGACCCCGCGAGGCGACTGGTACATTCGCAGCAATCTCTTCAAGTACCACGCGGCATGTTACATGACGCATGCACCGATCGAGGCTGCGCGCCAGCTGCGCGCGCAGCATGGCGTGACCCCGGACCGCGTCGAGCGCATTCGGCTGCGGTTGGACGAGGCGAGCGATCGCATCTGCAACATCCCGAGGCCTCGTACCGGGCTGGAAGCAAAGTTCTCATTGCGGCTGACCACTGCTATGGGGCTGGCGGGGATCGATACCGGACGTTTGTCAACTTATGCCGAGGAGATTACTTCCAACCCGGTTCTGGTCGGCCTGCGAGACAAGGTGGAGTTCGAATTCCGTCGTGACATGCCGAGCACGCTCGCGGAACTCGAATTGCTGCTGACCGACGGCACACGCGTCACGGCCCGGCATGATTCCGGTGTGCCGGCAACGGACGTGGCCGCACAGGGCAAGCGGCTCGAAGAGAAGTTCACGTCGTTGGTCGAGCCGGTGCTCGGCGCCGACCGCTGCCAGGAGCTGATCACGCAGATCGACCGAGTTGATCGCCTGCCAGACGTGCGGGACATCATGCGGCTGAGCGCTGCTTGACGCCAGCAACGCTCTCTGGAGATGATTGAACGGGATCCACCCGGCCATCTGCGCAGGAGAGCGCGAGAGTGGATGGCTGGCACCGTCTCAGTGCGATGACGGATCGCGTGACCCCACCAGTTCCTGCGCGATCTCTACCGCAGTGCGCGCCGCACCTTCGCCCAACTGACTGCCGCCGCCGACCACCATGATGGAGCATCCGGACGGATCGTTGACATCCTGCCGGATGCGATCCGCCGGCACGGCGTCCTTCCGGGAGGCTCTCCAGTGATTGTGAATGTGCGATCCCAGTGGGCTGGCCGAGCCGGCGTCAAAGGATCAATCACAGCGGGCTCACGCAAATGCGGCGAAGACCTCCTCCAGCGCCTTGAGCTGATTTCCCGCCGCAGATGACGGCACGATGATCGGCGTGCGTACGCCGGCGGCCTGCCATGCCTCGATGCCCTCGCGCACGCGGCTCGCGGGACCAAACAGCGTGTTGTCGGACAGCCATTTGTCCGTGAAGTACATCGTCACGTCGTCGCGCCGTCCTTCGGCAATTGCGGTCTCGATTGCTGTCATCGCTTCGACGTAGCCTGCCTCCTTCCAATAATTTCGGTAGTTCGGCAAGAACGCGTAATTCGTGAGCGACCGCCGGTTCACTGCCTTCGCCGCTTCAATGTCATCGCTGATGCAGGTCGGCAGCATGTTGCCGATAAAGAAGTCTGCATCGTCGCGCTTCGCTGCGGGCAGCGCCGAGAGCGACTCGCCCATGTGCGACAGTGAGGCGTTGGCGAACACCACGCCCTCACTGATCTCCCCGGCCAGTGCCACCATCTTTCTGCGAAGCGCGGCGATGATGATCGGTGGCAACGGACCGAGTCCCTCCTGAACGCGGAACCGCTCGATGAAGCTGCGTATATCGGCGAGCGGCCTGCCGGGTGTCACACCCATGCGCACGTGGCTCGGGCCGTGCGCGACGCCGATGCCGAGGCGAAAGCGACCGCCCGACACTTCGTGCATGAACGCTGCGCTTTGCGCAAAGTCGCCGACGGTGCGGGTATAGATCGGCGCAATGGCGGTCCCGAATGGAATCGACTGCGTGGTCCAAGCCAGCGCCTCGCACAGCGACATGTTGCCGAACGGGGAGGGCGAGTAAATGCCGGCGAATCCGCGGCGTTCTGCTTCGCGCGCGAGTTCGATCGTAAGTCGTCGGCGGCCTGGTACGGCGATCAGGGAAATCGCGGGGAGGGGCATCGGGCGGTCCTTGTGCGAGTGGCGCTGTTGCACGCTAGTAGCGCCGATCGCTCAAGCGCAATACGGCTCCTTGTGACGATCGTTGCGCCGCAACATGCGACGAGGACCGCTTTCAACGTTGTACGACCGGAGGTGAGTCGACCGTTGCCGGTGCTGCGATGCCCGGTGAATACCGATAGCGTCGAACCTGCCGGCTCCGATCGTCCGGGCGGGGATGCGAATCAGGGCATGGCCATGGTGAAGGCTTCACGGCTGCCGAGGCTTCGCGGCCGATCGTCATGGGCTTCAGGCGCTGGCGGCGACAATGTCGGCCATGGTACCGCAGACGCTCGCGGCTGATCCGATGTGCGAGCCCGTGATGTGCGGTGTGATCGCGCCGGCGGTGGTCCAGCGGCAGCCAACGAGTTCCGCGATGCAGCCGTTGAGCGTCTCGCCGGGTGGCAAAGCAGCCGATGATTGGTCTTTGCCGGTCACAACACGTGAGTTGTTACAGCTTCAGGATCCGCTGCGCATTGCCGCCGGCGAGCTTGACGCGGTCCTCGGGACACAGCGGCACACGGTGCAGCCACTCGGTCGCCGGCTGATTCGGCGCGAACGGGTAATCGACCGAGAACATGATACGGTCGAGGCCCAGCTCCTGGATGCAGCAGATCAGAGCTGGGTCGGACCAGAAGCCCGACGTGGTGACATAGAAGTGTTCGCGGAACACGTCACGAAAGCTGCGACTGCGCGTCCAGTCTCGCTCCAGCGCCATGTTGATGCGCCAGGCATAGAACGGCAGACCCTCACCGAAATGGCCGAAGATGACGCGCAACTGCGGATAGGCATCGAACACGCCGGACAGCACAAGGCGCACGCCCTGCGTCGCGGTCTCCACGGTGAAGCCCCAGGCGGCGCGCAGAATGCCGGGCACGTCGGGCACATAGGTCGCGTAATACGTGTCGATCACCGGCTGCGCTGGCGCGGAAGGGTGGAAGTAAATCGGCACGTCGAGCGCCTGTGCGCGCTCGAAGATCGGCCAGAACTCTTTCTCGTCGTGGAAACGGCCGTTGGTCAGCCCATGGATCATCGCGCCCTTGAAGCCGAGATTGGTCACCGTCCGTTCGAGTTCATCTGCGGCGGCCTTTGGGTCGGGAGTCGGCAGCGCCGCGAATCCGGCAAAGCGGTCCGGATGCGCGCGGGCCGCTTCATGCAGGCGATCGTTGGCGAGGCGCGCCAGGCGGACCGCCATTGCCGCATCGGTCATCTTCTGCATCGCCGGCGCGCCGTGCGAGATGACCTGCAGGTCGATGCCGGCTGCGTCCATCTCCTTGATGCGGAGCTCGCCCAAATCTTCCAGGCGTTGCACCAGCGGTGGCGCGCGGTTGGCATCCAGCGGCGCGTAGGTCGCGGCGACGTCGGGGTGATGGAAGTGCTCCTCAAGGGCGATCACGTATGGCTTCGATGGCATGCGGGTGGTTCCTTCCGTCGTTGGCTGATGTTGTGACCGCGGGGAACGCTGCGACGGCGCGATACCCCGCGGCGGATTGATAAGGCCCTGCGGGGCTCGCCACGGCACGCGGAGGGTCAGTATCCCGCGTTTCGATCCACCACTTCCTTGAGCGGCTTGCCGTCGAGGAACCGGCCCAGATTTTCGACAAACAGCAGCGCGACGATCGCATCGCGCGTGGGGTGCCCGCCGCCGATATGCGGCAGCACGATAATACCTTCGGTGGCCCAAAACGGGTGCTCCGGCGGCAGTGGCTCCTCGCGGAATACATCCAGTATCGCGCCGGCGATGCGCTTGTCTTTCACCGCGGCGACGAGGTCCGCATCAGCGACCAGATGGCCGCGGCCGAAATTCAGCAGATTGGCGCTGGGTTTCATCTGCGACAGTGTCTTCGTATTGATGAAGTTCTCGGTGTCGGGCGTTGCCGGCAACAGCAGCAAAACGAAATCGGATTGCGCCAGCACCTCGGTGGTGCGCCCGGGCGGGAACACTTGCTCGACCCCAGCGATCGCTTCCGGGCGGCGCTTGGTGCCGATCACCCGCATGCGCAATGCCGATGCCAGACGCGCCACTTCCTGCCCCACCGCTCCGAGACCGAGAATACCCAGCGTCTTGCCGTTCAGCGGCTGCGCCATGCGGCGCGTCCATTTGTGTTCCGCCTGGTCCTGCACGACTGCCGCGTAGGGTTTGGTCAAATGGAATAGCGCGCCGACGATGTTTTCGGGCATCGAGTCACGATGGGTGCCGCGCGCGCAGGTCAGCGTGAGATGGACAGGCAGGTCGGATAGAGCGAGCCAGCCCTCGACGCCGGCGGTCAGCGCCTGGGCCCAGCGCAATTTCGGCATCGCCGGCAGCAGGCCGCGCGGCGCGCCCCATGCCAACATCACCTCGGTGTCAGCGCGCTGCGCCTGAGTTGGCGCGTCCTTGCGGGCGAGAGCTTCCACCACGACGCGCGCGCTGAGGCCAGCATGGGCGATCGCATCGATGTAAGGACCGGGCGTGTCGGTCCACAGCAGCACGCGAGTCTGATCAGGCATGGGCGGGTTTCCTGTTGCGAGGGCCGCAGCCTAGAAGCACCTCCACCAGGAGGCCAAGCTGGCCGGGTGCGGCATTCCGTGCGACACTACGCGCGAAATATACGATCAGGCAGCCATGAGCGTTCTCGAACCCGGCGGTATAGACTGTGACATCCATCCGGCGGTGCCTAACCTGAAGGCGCTGCATCCCTATCTATCTGATCACTGGCGAGATTCATCGATCCAGCGCGGGCTGCACGAGCTTGAATCGATCGCCTATCCGGCGAACTCGCCGCTGACGTCGCGGCCCGACTGGCGCCCGGCGGGCGGCAAGCCGGGGTCAGACCTCGCTCTGCTGCGCGCACATGCGCTGGATCCGTTCAACACCAGCGTTGCGATCTGCAATTGTCTGTACGGTGCGCAGCTTTTGTTCAGCGAGGACATGGGCGCTGGCTTTGCCCGTGCGATCAATGACTGGATGGCTCGCGAGTGGCTGGACAACGAGCCGCGGCTGCGCGCGTCCATTGTCGTGCCAATGCAGAACCCCGAGCTGGCGGCGGAGGAAATCGATCGCGTCGCGCCGGATCAACGTTTCGTGCAGGTACTGCTCCTGGTGATGCACGACATGCCGCTCGGCAAGCGGCACTACTGGCCGATTTATGAAGCTGCGCGACGGCACGGGTTGCCTGTCGGCATTCATGCCGGCTCGGCGTATCGCCACCCGGTCACGCCACTCGGCTGGCCGACCTATTACACCGAGGATTACGCCGCGCAGGCTCCGGCTTTCCAGCAGGCGCTGTCGAGCCTGATCTGCGAGGGCGTGTTCACCAGGTTTCGCGATCTGAAAGTCGTCCTGATCGAATCCGGATTCACGTGGCTGCCGGCGCATCTATGGCGGCTTACCAAGTTCTGGCGCGGCCTCCGTATGGAAGTACCGTGGGTAGACCGCGCTCCGGCGGAAATCGTGCGCTCCAATGTGCGGTTGACGCTGCAGCCGGTAGACGGGCCGCCCAGCATCGATGCTCTGCAGAAGCTGCTGGCGCACATGGGTTCGGACGAATTGCTGCTGTTCTCGACCGATTATCCGCACTGGCAGTTTGATGGCGATGCGGTATTGCCGGAGGGTCTGTCTCGGCAGCTCGTGCGGAAGATCATGGTCGATAACCCGCGCGCGACGTACGCGCGGCTTGCGCAGTGAAGCATCGGGACGATGCGGGATGCAGCATGCCCTGTGGCCAAATGAAAGCACTCGCCAAGAGTTACTGACGCTGACGATCGCCGTTGGCGTGATGGTGTGTCACGTTCGACACCTGCGCGGTGAGGAGCCGGTTCGGCACACGGAAACACAGCCACTCGCATGCTGTTTACCTTCCTGATAATCCTTATCATCAGGACTGACCGTCCGGACTTACCATCCGGACTTGTCACCCGGTACGATCGGACCGATCATACCGCACAATTCTGGCCCATCCAGCACGCCTGACGGAGTCCGTCCGATGAACGTCCAGGTCACCAGCCGTCCTGCCATCCAGTCTGCCGCCGCGTCGAAGCTCGCGATCGCCGATGGTGACATCCATCCACAGCGCAATTCGTACCAGGATCTGTTTCCCTACATGGAGCAGCGCTGGATCGACATGGCGAAGACGTTCGGCTCGCGGCCGCGGCAGGCGTATCAGGGCGGGCCGGCCTACCCGAAGGGGCAGCCGAACGCCTCGCGCCGCGATGCCTGGCCGCCTGAAGGCGGACGCCCCGGCAGCAGCCTCAAGTTCATGCAGAAGCAATTGCTGGACACGAACAACATCCAGCTCGGCATTCTGAACCCGACCGGCGACAACGGCGCCAGCTTCCAGAACCGCGAATTCGGTGCCGGCGTCGCCACCGCGATGAACCGCTGGGTGGAGGCCGAGTGGCTGATCGAGCCGCGTCTGAAGGCCTCGATGGTTGTGCCATATGAAGATGCCGACGCGGCGGTGGCGGAGATCGAACGCTGGGCGGGTGATCCTCGTTTCGTGCAGGTGCTGATGGTGACGCGCACGGCGAACCCGCCGGGGCAGAAGCAGTACTGGAAGATCTACGAAGCAGCCGCCGCGGCCGGACTGCCGGTCGGCGTGCACGCATTCGGCTTCGGCGGTTATCCGGTCAGCGGTAGCGGTTGGCCGAGCTTCTACCTCGAGGACATGGTCGGCCATGCGCAGTCGGCGCAGGCGTTCCTCACCAGCATGGTCATCGAGGGCGTTTTTGAGCGCATTCCGAACTTCAAGCTGGTCCTGGTTGAAAGCGGCTTTGCCTGGCTGCCGCCGCTTGCGTGGCGGCTGGACAAGCTATGGAATCGGCTGAAGGTGGAGACGCCGCATCTGAGGCGCGCTCCGTCTGAATACATCCGCGAGAAAGTATGGCTGACCACGCAGCCGATGGAAGAGCCGCAGCCGCGGGAGCATGTGCTGGATGCGATCGACTGGATCGGCTGGGACAGGCTGATCTTTGCGACGGATTATCCGCACTGGGACTACGATGATCCGACGCAGGTCCTGCCGCTGCCGCTGCCGGAGCAACAGCGGCGGGACTTTTTCTTCAATAATGCGATGAAGCTGTATCGGCAGATTGGCTGATCTCGCTCCCGCGCTGCGCGCACGACAGGAGGCAGCGAAGTGGCGCGGCGGCAGTCGGTGAAGTTCTACCGCGCCTTTGCCCGCGATCCGCGTTACGATCCGGCACGGTGACCTCCGCTTCGACACATGCCATGCCCTGATCTGCAGGGCGGTCGGCGGTCTATGGCCGCCGGTCGACGCGTTTGGGGCGTCACGTTCCAGCCCCATCGGAGATATGCCTACCGGCTTTTGTAATCGGTGAAGCGCCGAGCCGGCGGCAATCCAACCGCCCTCATCCGTCCAGTGGGTGCACAGCCGGGCTTCCGGCCATCACGGATTTTGTCCTTCAGGATTGTAGTTCTGCGGCGGCCCCCAGCGCACTACCTGCGGCCCGCCGCCGTTCGGGTTGGTGACGACCGCATTCTGCCAATAGGATCCTTGCAGGTC
The DNA here is from genome assembly GCA_030037665.1 of Acetobacteraceae bacterium. Classification (GTDB taxonomy): domain Bacteria; phylum Pseudomonadota; class Alphaproteobacteria; order Acetobacterales; family Acetobacteraceae; genus JASHVB01. The sequence continues at coordinate 171 of JASHQG010000770.1, read as the reverse complement.
AGGCGCCCTGCCGACTGGAGTGGCGCACGACGCCAGCACGCCGCCGGCGACGGTCAATATCGCGAACCACGCCAGCCAACGGCCCGCACGCGAACAGACTCTCTTCATGGCTGGGCCTATGTTTGCCTTCTCGCGGCGTTTGGCAAGACCCGGGCGCGTGGCTTATCTGGG
>JASHQG010000769.1 GCA_030037665.1 Acetobacteraceae bacterium | reverse complement strand
GCGAGCGGGCGGATTGATCCAGACCCGGTACATTGTGTGCCCTGTGACGAGGCCGAACAGGCTACCAACAACAAGAAATCCGGGCGTGATGGTCCGATGGTTGAGACCGTGAATGAACCACACGGCCCAAAGCACAAACATCGGCGTGACGATTATGCGGGAGAACAGGAAATATCGTGGTGCAGCCTTGAGCAGGGCATCACGCTGCTTTTCGAGACGGGTGATCTCCGCCTCCCGCTCGGCGTCCGTCATCGCCTTTGGGCGCCAGTTCCACAACGCCGACGATATCACGATGAATGCAACGATCCCGATAAAGACTTCATAATACACACGGCCGTTGGGGTCGCGGATCATCATATAGGCGATCCAGCCACCGAAGACGGCGAGCCACTGTTCACCGACAATCAACGTGAGAACGCAGCGACAATCAGGATGAGAATCTGGCCTGGGTGGGGTTGGCGTAGGGCGAGGGCGTAGCCCGAAGCCTGGAGCCAACCCCACCCAGGCCGGCGGCGCCGATCTCCGCCGGGGGATTGGACGCCGAGGTGGTCGCGACTCGGCCGAGCCGTGGCGGATTTCCTGGTCACAGGGAGTCCGCTCCGTGCCCGGCCGACACTCCAACGATCACCAGAAGAGGTTGTTCATGCGATACCGAGAGAACCATGGAGTTGCGGTCGCGTCGGCCAAGGCGGGGCTAAGCCCTGCAACGGGATACCGGCTCGAGAAGGAGCGATCGGCGCCACCGCCGCCCAAACCGCCGCGTGGCCGCCGCCGGCCCGACCCGTTGGCTGACATCTTCGACAGCGAAGTGGTGCCGTTGTTGCAGAGCGCCCCGGGACTGCGCGCCGTTGCGGTGTTCGCGGAGATGCAGCGTCGCCATCCCGAGCTTGATCCCGGCGTCCGCCGGACATTGGAGCGGCGGATCCAGGCCTGGCGCGCGCTGCATGGCCCAGAGCGCGATGTCATTTTCCGGCAGGTCCATGAGCCAGGCGTCCTCGGATTGTCAGACTTCACCGACATGAACGAGCTCGGTGTCCTCGTCGCCGGCGAACGGCTCGATCATCGCCTCTATCACTTCCGGCTGATTTGGTCGGGCTTCGAGCACGCCCACGTCGTGCTCGGCGGTGAGAGTTACGTTGCCCTCGCCGAAGGGCTGCAGAACGCACTCGGCCTGCTCGGCGGCGCGCCCCGCGAGCATCGTAGCGACAGCCTTTCCGCCGCATTCCGCAACCTCGATGCCGACGCTCGCACTGACCTCACGCGCCGATACGATGCGCTTTGCACCCACTATGGCATGACGCCCACCCGCAACAACCGCGGCGTGGCCCACGAGAACGGCTCGATCGAGAGCGCGCACGGGCATCTCAAGAGCGCCGTTCGCGACGCATTGCTGCTGCGTGGCACTGCGGACTTCGCCTCGCTGGTCGAGTATCGCAGCTTCATCAGCGAACTCGTGGGGCGCCGCAACCGCCGCCATGCCGCCCGCATCGACGCCGAGCGCGCCAAGCTCACGCCGCTGCCCGCCGTGCGCACCGCCGACTACGAGGAGACCATCGTCACCGTCAGTTCCTCGTCCGTCTTCTCCGTGCGCAAGGTGCTCTACACCGTTCCCTCCCGGCTGAAGGGCCAACGGCTCCGCGTCCGTCTCTATGACGATCGCCTCGAATTGTTCCTCGGCAGCACGCCGATCCTGCAGCTCCGGCGCGGACGCCCCGGCAAGGATGGCAAGCGCGGCCACGTCATCGATTATCGCCATGTCATTCACAGCCTGCGCCGCAAGCCCATGGCGCTGCTCAACCTCGTCTACCGCGATCAGCTCTTCCCCAGGGACGCGTACCGCGAGGCGTTCGATCTCTTGCTCGAACGCGCCGGCCCCAAAATCGCCTGCCGCACCATCGTCGAGATCCTCTCACTCGCACACGAGCGCGCCTGCGAGGCCGAACTCGCCGCCGTCCTCGCCGACGACCTCGCCGCCTCGCGGCTCCCCGACCTCGATGCCTTGCGCCAGCGCTTCTCGCCCGATCCGGCCGCGCTCCCCGAGGTCGTCGTCCACCTCGTCCCGCTCACCGACTACGACGTCCTGATCACCGGAGAAGCCGCATGAACGACACCACCAGGATGGTCGATGCTCAGCGCCTCAGCCTCATCTTCAACGATCTCCGGCTGCCCGCCATCAAGCGGGACTGGCCCGGCTTCACCACGCGCGCCGACAAGGAGGCCTGGCCCGCCGCCCGGCTGCTCGCCACTCTGGCCGAGCATGAGATCGCCGAACGCGACCGCAGGAGGACCGAGCGTCATCTCCTCGAAGCCCACCTGCCGCCCGGCAAGACCATCGACAGCTTCGACTTCAATGCCGTGCCACAAATCTCCAAGGCACAGATCCTCGCCCTCTGCGCCGGGGATGGCTGGCTGGAGAAGGGGGCAAACGTGATCGCCTTCGGGCCGCCCGGCGGCGGAAAGTCGCATCTTGCCGCCGCCATCGGCCTCGCTCTCATCGAGAACGGCTGGCGCGTCCTCTTCACCCGAACCTCGGACCTCGTGCAAAAACTTCAGGTCGCGCGCCGCGAACTCTCACTCGAGAGCGCCATCACCAAACTCGACAAATACCATCTGCTGATCCTCGATGATCTGGCCTACGTCTCCAAGGATCAAGCGGAGACCTCGGTCCTCTTCGAGCTCATCAGCGCCCGATACGAACGCCGCTCGCTGCTCATCACGGCGAACCAACCATTTGGAGAATGGGGAAAGGTCTTCCCGGACCCCGCCATGACGCTCGCCGCGGTAGACCGGCTCGTGCACCACGCCAACATCCTCGAACTCAACGTCGAGAGTTACCGCCGGCGTGCCGCCACCCAGCGTCGCACCGGGCCAGGACGCCCTCCTGGCCGCGCGACAATCAACGAAAACCTCAGATTGTCGGCCGCCGACAATCAACTCGATGAGAGCCCGTTGCCAACGTCAATCAGCCCGAATTAACGTTCCGGAGTCGCGACCACCTTCTCATCCTGTTTGTCGCGCGTTCTCATCCTGTTTGTCGCGCTACAGATCCCGGCGATCTGTTGCTGCCACACGGCACACCGAGGCCTGTTCGAAGAGATGGGCGGTACCGTTCGATCGCATCTTTTCCGATGAAGACCGAGGCGTGTGCTACGCACAGCCTACATGGCGTTCGTTGCTTGCCGCTGATCACAAACAACTTCTTCCGGTTTGCGACGATGGCCAGTCAATTCATCCGTGGCTCGGAACCGATCCCACCTTTATCCGGCGGCTCGCACGCAATTGTGCATCCCGACACGGGTCCGGCTCGACGCACGCGTCCGCCCAACCGGTCAAATCCTGGACGCAGCACCAGACCCTGTGCGAGGGCGTGCAGCTCGGAGCAGATGCAGCCGCGGTGATCCGCGGGCGTTTCGCCTTTGGAGCCAGCGCGTGGATCGCAAAGGCTGTCGGGGCACGGCGGCAAACGTGCCGCCAATACCCTAGCCTGAGATCAAAGAGCCGTTACCGCGGCAAAGTCCCTTGCGACAATCCCCGTCGCCGCTTTGGTGAAGCCAGTCGCGTGACCTCCATCATCGGACAAGACCAAGTTCCCATATCAAAAAAAGCTTGCGTGTCCCTACAGCGCAGTGTACTTTGCATTGCAAAGC
>JASHQG010000768.1 GCA_030037665.1 Acetobacteraceae bacterium | reverse complement strand
TCCGCGCAACGTCTGGCTAGCGTGGGCATGACGACGCCACCCACGCTGCACAAGCAGTGGGGCGCGTGACGACCAACCAGCGCGACACGCGTGCATGAACTCCGCAGTCACCGGCTGCTGCGATGGAGTGCTTGCCACGGACGCACTGTCGATGAACGTCATGAACAGACCGTCGGCCGACGCCACGCGGCATGTTTCCGATCGCATGCCGTGACGGGCACCGAGCGCCGCATGTTTGGGCTCGCGCGGCTTGCCGGCAGGTTATCGCTGATCGCTGGGGAAACGTACGACGCTCGTAGCAGATCTTCGATGGGGTGCGACTGCGCATCCTCAACGCGGCGCAAAACAAGCGGTGGGCCTAACTGGAACCGGTGCTGGCATCCGATCCACAGCCCTGTCCGGACGGCGTGTTTGCCAAGATCCTGTCCGATCAGTGTGGAATAACCGAGACGGACCTGCAGACGCTTGTTGCGACAAGTGCAGTACCCCGGTTTCACACCTTCGCGGCCTCTTCCCACGGCCGGCAGCCATTGTCCGCTTACCATGGGCGGCGGATACCCTTGGCACCGATCCCGCCCCGCCTTACTACCGGTTTGGCTGGAGTGCTCCCGCCGTGCAGGGGAGCTGGCAACTGACGCAAGCAAGGGAGACCTAGAGATGGCAGAGATCAACGGCGGCGATATCATCGCCAGGTGTCTCAAGCGGGAAGGCATCAAGGACATCTTCTACATCATGGGCGGCCCGATGCTCGGTACCGAGGCTGCCTGCATCCGCGAAGGTATTCGCTTGATCGACGTCCGCCACGAACAAGCAGCGGCGATGATGTGCCAGGCTTACAGCCGGCTGCGGCAGACGCCGAGCGTGTGCATGGCCGCATCTGGTCCCGGCGTCACCAACCTGATCACCGGCGTCGCCAACGCGTATATCGACTGCTGCCCCGTGGTGGCGCTTGGCGGTTCCAGCCCGGTCCGGCAATTCGGCCGCCAGGTGTTCCAGGAGATCGACCAGGTTGAGCTGATGCGCGGTTGCAACAAGTATGTCGATCGGCTGTTGTCGCTGAAGCGCATTCCTCAGCAGATCAATTTCGCATTGCAGCGCTCGATCAGCGGCAAGCCGGGCCCGGTCTATGTCGATTGTCCGGGCGATGTGCTGTACGAAAAGGTTGATGAGAACCAGATCGATTGGAGCTATGCAGGGCGTTCGTTGATGGAATCGCGGCCGCTGGGCGACCCGCGCCAGGTCGATGCCCTTGTTCGCGCGCTGGCGGAAGCGAAGCAGCCGCTGATCGTGTCTGGCACTGGGGTAATCTGGTCACGCGCGTGGCGAGAGATGCAGGCTTTCGTCGAGGCCGCCGGCATACCGTTCTACACGACGCCGCAGGGCCGCGGCGTCGTGCCGGATGATCATCCATGCAGTTATATGTCGATGCGGTCTTCGGCGTTCCGCGATGCTGACCTCATCGTCGTGCTCGGCACGCGAATGAACTACGTGATTGGCCATGCCTCTCCGCCGCGCTTCGGACCGAACGCAAGGATTGCGCGCATCGACATCTGCCCGGAGGAAATCGCGGCCGCGGCGCGTTATGTCGATATTCCGATCGTCGGTGACTGCAAGATGGTACTGGGCCAATTGCTCGATGGCATCAAAGGCAAGGTGAACGCGGATAGCTACAAGGCTTGGCGGCAGAAACTGGCGGAGGGTGAGGCGGCGAAGCGTTCCGCTGCCGGTGCGAACCGACCAGCCGAGGACGGTGATATCCATCCGGTACGAATGCTGGAGGAAGTGAAGAACTTCGCCAAGCGCGACGCCATCCTCTGCGTCGACGGGCAGGAGACGCTGAACTACGGCCGCCAGACGATACCGACGTTCGTGCCGGGGCACCGGCTGAACTCCGGTCCGTTTGGCACGATGGGTGTAGGACTACCGTTCGGCGTAGGTGCAAAAGTCGCGTGCCCGGACAAGCAGGTGATCGTGGTACATGGCGACGGCTCGCTCGGCATGAATGCGATGGAGATCGACACGGCGGTGCGACACAAGGTGCCAATCCTGATCGTGGTCAGTCTGAACGGCGGCTGGACCGGCGATCCGAAGCGTGAGAAGCCCGGGCGCGAGTTGGGTTACACGCGCTATGACAAGGTGTGCGAGGCGCTGGGTGGTTATGGCGAGTATGTGACTCAGCCTCAGGACATCCGCCCCGCGCTGGAACGTGCTCAGCGGAAGGTGGACGAGGGTATGGTAGCGCTGGTGAACGTGCGGACAGACTACCGTGCACGGTACGCTGGCGCGGCGTTCTCGGATTACTCGACCTAGATCGGCCGAACGGGGCGGCGATTTGAGCCGCCCCTCTCGGCACCCCTATCCCCAGGTCGCTTTGCTGCCAACCAATGTGATCGTAATGTGCCCCATCGTCGTATCGGCCTTGGCGCCGTGCCAGTGGCGTTCACCTGCCTTGATGTGCGCCACGTCGCCCACCTTGATCTCGCGCTGTGCATGCTCCGTTGCCACGATGCCCGAGCCGGAGGTCACAATCAGCACCTGATCGCAGTCATGAGTGTGCCATCCGGTATTGCAACCCTGGCTGAAGTTCACCACGCTGCAATTATAGTTAGCCGAAGCACCCGGCTCGATGATGGTTTGGCGCGTCCGGAACACCGGCCCGGTCCAACCTTCAGTGCGCTCGGCGGCACCTTCCGCCGGAACCACCGGTATGTCCTTCAGCGTGACTACGTTCATGGCAATTCCTCTCCTCGATGTTCAATTGACCGGCGCCGACGACCATTCGGTCGTCGCCGGATCCGCGCGGTCGACCGCCGCGCACGGCATTTGACTCAGGAACTGGGACGTACGGCAAGGCTGCCGGAGCTGGCGTCGGTGGTTTGACGAAGCCGGAACAAGGACGTTCGTGCCACATGGCCGCCGCCACACCCGGTCGCGACCCAACAATGCGCAAGCCGAGCCACGCATCGCTCGCGACAGCCCGTGCTCCGCTTTACCTCCCTGCCGATTCCACTGCGCCAAGCCGCTCTTCGTGACCCTTCGTTCACCCGTGTCATCGGCCGGCTCGGCACCTGGCCGCAGAACACCGCAGCCGGGCGGTTGGTG
>JASHQG010000079.1 GCA_030037665.1 Acetobacteraceae bacterium | reverse complement strand
GCTGGAGAATGCCGAACTCGACGCGCGCATCGCCGGCGAACGGCTGGACGTCACCCTCCCGCCGCGGCCGCGCCCGGGCGGGCTGATCCATCCGATTAGCCGCACCATGGAGGAGATTGCCGCGATCTTCGGCGCCATGGGTTGCCGCGTCGCCGAGGGTCCAGACGTAGAAAGCGACTGGTTCAATTTCGGCGCGCTGAACATCCCCGCGCATCATCCGGCGCGGGCTGACCACGACACATTCTATCTGCCCGCGAAGGGCAACATGCCGCCGCCGGTTCTGCGCACGCACACCTCGCCTGTGCAGATCCGCACCATGCTGACGGAGCCGCCACCGATCCGCACCATCGTCATCGGCCGCACTTATCGCGCGGATCACGATGCGACGCATTCGCCGATGTTCCATCAGTGTGAGGGTCTGGTGCTAGACCGTGACCTGACCCTCGGACATCTGAAAGGCGCGTTGATCGACTTCCTCCGCACGTTCTTCGCCATTGCCGATCTGCCGGTACGGTTTCGCTCCAGCTATTTTCCGTTCACCGAGCCATCGATGGAAGTCGACATTGGGTGGAACCGCCGCACTGGCGAGTTGGGCAAGGGCGAGGACTGGCTGGAGATTCTCGGCAGCGGCATGGTGCATCCGCGCGTGCTGGCAAACTGCGGCATCGATCCGCGCGAATGGCAAGGCTTCGCCTGGGGCATGGGCGTCGAGCGCATTGCCATGCTGAAATACGGCATGACGGATCTGCGGCCGTTCTATGAGTCTGACATCCGCTGGCTACGACATTACGGGTTCAGCCCGCTCGCGCCGACCATGCTGCACGAGGGAGGGTGAATGATGAAGTTCTCTCTCTCGTGGCTGAAGACGCATCTCGACACCGATGCGCCGCTACGAACGATCGCCGGCACACTGACGCGTATCGGGCTCGAGCTGGAGGGCGTGGAGGATCGCGCCGCACCGCTGGCGCCGTTCTGCATCGCCCATGTCGTGGAGGTGGTGCAGCATCCGAATGCCGACCGGCTGCGCGTGTGTAAAGTCGACGCGGGCAACGGAATCGTCACCGTGGTGTGCGGCGCGCCGAATGCGCGGGCCGGCATGAAGGGCGTGTTCGCTGCGCCTGGCAGTTATATTCCGGGTACCGACACCACACTGCGCGTCGGCGACATCCGCGGCGTCCAGAGCGCCGGAATGCTGCTGTCGGCGCGTGAGATGGGCCTCGGCGAGGACCACAGCGGCATCATGGATCTGCCGGCGGATGCACCCGTCGGCGTGCCGTATGTGTACTGGGCCGGCCTGGACGATCCGGTCATCGAGGTAAACGTCACGCCCAATCGCGGGGACTGTTTCAGCGTGCGCGGCGTTGCGCGCGATCTGGCAGCCGCCGGCGTCGGGACTTTGAGACCGTTTGCGCCGACAGGCATTCCGGCGGCTTTCAGCGGCGGGCCGCGATGGAAAATCGAATGGCCGGACGCCTGCCCGTGGATCCTGGGACGTACGATCCGTGGTGTGAAAAACAGCCCGAGTCCGAAATGGATGCAGGACCGGCTGGCCTCAATCGGGCTGCGGCCGATCAATGCTCTGGTGGATGTGACGAACTTTTTCACGTTCGACCTCGGGCGGCCGCTGCATGTGTACGATGTGGACAAGCTGACCGGCAACGTGTTGGTGCTGCGGCGCGGCCACGGCGAGACGTTCCGCGCTTTGAATGGCAAGGACTACACGCTGACCCCGGACGACCTCGCGATCTGCGATGCGGCGGGCGTGCAGTCGATGGCCGGCGTGATGGGCGGTGAGGCAACCGGCTGCGACGAATCCACCTCTGCCGTCTTTATCGAATGCGCACTGTTCGATCCGGTGCGCGTCGCGTTGACCGGACGGCGCCATCAGATCGTATCCGACGCGCGGCAGCGCTTCGAGCGCGGCATCGATGCCGCGCTGATGCCTGATGCGGTGGAAGCGGCGACTGCGATGATCCTGGAATTGTGCGGCGGCGAGCCAGGCGACGTGACCGCCGACGGCGCACAGCCGGAATGGCGGCGCGAGGCGTCGATGCGTTTCGCGCGGCTGGCGGGATTCGGCGGGTCGCATATTGACCCGAACGAGGCGGTGGCATCGCTGGAGCGACTGGGCTTCATCGTACGGCAACGCGATGAGAAATGTGTGACGGTGTTGGTGCCGACCTGGCGGAACGATGTTGCCGCGCCGGTCGCGCTCGACCAGGCACCGACGCTCGCTCGCACCATTGCGACGAAGGCGGCGGAAGGCTGCGTGGAAACCGAGCCGGAGCGCGACCTGATTGAGGAAGTCCTGCGCCTGCCCGGCCTCGATGCGGTGACACCAGTGTCGCTTCCGCGCGTGGCACCGGTGCCGCCACCGACGCTGACCTCGCATCAGCAGCGGGCCGCCCTGGCCGGACGCACGCTGGCGGCGCGGGGTCTGCTGGAATGCGTGACGTTCAGCTTCATGGCCGCGAATGACGCCGCGCTATTCGGAGGCGCGCCGGACGAATTGCGCCTGACCAATCCGATCGCCACAGACCTTGACCAGCTTCGACCGACGCCGATCGCGACCCTGGCTCTGAGCGCAAAACGTAATGGCGCCCGGGGTTGGCCCGATGTCGGCCTGTTCGAGATTGGTCCCGCGTTCCGTGTCGATGCCCCGAACGGCCAGGCACTCGTGGCCGCCGGGTTGCGCGCCGGCAACACGCCGCGCCATTGGGCGTCGCACTCGCGCCCTGTCGATGCAATGGATGCGAAAGCCGATCTGTGGGACCTGCTGTTGGCGATTGGTGTGCCGATGGACGCGCTGATGGTCACGCCGGATGCACCGGGGTTCTATCATCCCGGCCGCTCCGGCACAGTGCGACAAGGACCGAAGACGGTGCTCGGCCATTTCGGCGATTTGCATCCGCGCGTGCTGGCCGCACTCAACATGACGGGGTCGGTGGCTGCATTCGAACTGAACCTCGACGCGATCGGCGAACCGAAGCGCCGCCGCCGCGCCGCGCCCGATCTGCCACCATTTCAGCCGGTGCGCCGCGACTTCGCGTTCCTGGTGGACACGAATGTGACCGCCGACGCGGTGCTGCGCGCCGCCCGCGGTGCCGACCGCACGCTGATCGCCGGCGTGAGCCTGTTTGACGTCTACGAGGGCGAGGAGCTGCCGGAGGGCAAGAAGTCCCTAGCGATCGAAGCAATTTTCCAGCCACGCGAGCGCACGCTGACCGACGCAGAGATCGAGGCAGCCGGACAAAAGGTCATCGCAGCCGTGGTGAAGACCACCGGTGCGATGCTGCGCTGAGCACCTCTCTTCCGCGCGGACGCATCGCTGACCGACGCACGGCCGGCAAAGATATATCAAAAGCATGCGCCCGACCTGTACGATGCGGTTTGGGTGCGGTGCGCGCAGGTCTGACAGATGACACCGCTGGGCGAGTCCGTTGACTCGAACGCGGTCAGGAGCGGCGCGACGTGACGGCATATCGCTGATGAGATCCAACAACGGTTGCTGACTGACGGTGATGAGACCGGATTGCGGGCGATCGAGATCGAGGATCAGCGTGATGACGCTGCCGATCATTACGGCCATGAGTAGCATTGCAATGCGATGATTGATGCGGGCTCGTGCAACGCCATAGCCACTGAAGCGTAGAGACAAATCAGCAAGGCCTTCCAGCATCAGGAACACGACTGCAGGAACGTTGTTGCGATCAGCAGCCAATCGCACCGCACGCGCGGTGATCATCGCGTCCAGTGCTTGAATGAACAACTCGGTAACAACAGCATCCGGACGAGACCTTTCCGCAGCCAGCGCGTTTTGCCATAGTCTTTCCTGCTGCCTATGGCTTTTGCCTCATCGAGCACGGCCGCCGTACCGGCGTCAAAGTGCGACAGCGACCTGGCAAAGGTAAAACCGATCATCAGTGCCAACAGCCCAAGCGAAGGTGCCGAGAGATTGGAAAGGAAACGATCCGTGTCCGTATTCGGATTTCGCACGCGGTGCCAAAGAGCCAATAAGCTGCCGCACTCAACAGAATCTATCAGAATCAGAATGGTCAGCGCATAGATGAGCCACGCATTCGAAGTGTCGAGCCAGATGGCCATCTTCCGTCTCTGCTGCTCGCTCAGACACTGTGCGCACGACTTCGTACGGAAGCCGGCAATCCCTCCACCGAGATATTACTTGGTCACGTCTGTCAAGCTGGTGCCATAAAATAGACCAAGCGTCGATCGGGCCCATGGCACCGATGAAGTTGTGTGGGTGTACTGCACCGGGGACTGTGCGCTGGACTTGACCGCGATCGCGAGCGAGATTTGCCTGCTGGTGGCATCGATGCTGCGATCCGTTCGCGACCCCGAGCATCCGGCCGGCCCTCATCGTCTGCTTCACTGCCCGGAAATGTGTCATCTCTCGGCTGATGGCCGGCGCAGTGGCGGGATGATCACCGGCCCGGCCACACCGCCGACGCAGGTCAGCGCGCCACAAACGCCAGTAGCAATTGGCTGACCCGATCCGCCTGTTCCTGCTGCACCCAATGCCCGGCGCCTTCAATCAAATGGCAGCCGATCATGTTGGTACATGCCTGTTCCTGCATCATCTCGAATGCTCCGGGCCGCTGATAGACGCCCCAGTCGCTGCTGCCGGCGATAAACATCGACGGCACGTCGATCGTGCGACCGGCAAACAACTCCAGGTCCGTCGCGTCGAGCCTGCTGGTGCCGCGGCGATACCATTGCAGACCGCCCTGAAAGCCGGTTCGTTCATATTCGCTACTGTAGACGCGCAATTCATCATCCGGTAGCCAACGACAGGCGGCGATCTGCGCCGGCGTCGGCATTTCGTGTGCGACGGTCTCGGCCATATTCTCGTGCAAATCCATGATATAGTAGGTCGGCATCTTCGCCAGTTCCCCGGCGGTCCATCCGCTCAGCCGGAAGGGCTTGTTGCCCGGCCAGTCCGCGCTCTTGTGGTGATAATAGGCACGCATGAAGTTATGCACGCCCTGCTTGCAGTGAATCATGTCGTCATTGGCCGGTCTGGTTGAATAATACCACTGATAGTGCTTGCGTGGCCGTGCCAGTTTCGCCATAGCCTCGTGCACGTGATCGACCGGTTCGGTAGGCGACTTGCCAATTGGCAGGCGCGGGGATCCGGCGAATGGCGCACTCATCAGCACCACAGAGCGAAACACGTCCGGACGCACCAGCGCACATTGCGCGGCGACGGGCGAACCGAAATCGTGGCCGACAACGGCGGCGACCGAGCGGTGGCCGAGCGCAAAGACAAGCCCCAGCGCATCGCGCACCGCGTTCAGCATGCGGAACGACACGATGTCTCCGTCGTAGCGGTCATCCCAGCCGGTGGTGCGACCGTAGCCTCGCAGATCGGGTGCAACGATGTGATAGCCCGCGGCGGCGAGTGGCGGCATGACCTTGCGCCAGGAATACGCGAGCTCGGGAAAGCCGTGCAGCAGCAGGACGCATGGGCGCTCCTCACGCTCGTGGCCAGCTTCCAGGATGTGAATGCGCAGGCCGTTGATGCCGCCCACGAAGCGTGAGCGGATGCCGCTGGGCAGGTCGGAATCGGGTAGCGGTGCGAGCTCGGTCATGGGCGGCCCTCCGGTCGTCATTGCGCGGGACGTAGGTGACGATGCCTTTCTACGCACGACATTGCGTCCTCGCAGCATCGCGCGCAACGACAGACGACGACGAGCTCGGTGTTCAGGCGGCATGCCGCGGCGTTTGGTCGCCCGGATTGACCGGGTAGGGCGGCGCTCTGCCGGGCTGACTTTGGGGGCTTGAACGCAGGACGGGACATTTCATCTCTCAGATGGCGAGCCTTTCCGCGGATGGCCAAATGACGATCAACTTCATCAAGACACGTTCACAGTTGCTGATTGATCATGCCAACGATTTGGGTATAGGTGCACTACAACGAGTTTCAATTGATTTTGCCGAAGATTGCCGCGGAAATGGTTCAAGAGGAAAACGAGCGATGTCAAGACCGTTTCCTTTGCTGATCTGCATTCCGGCAATAGAAGCCGTCGACAATCTTCTTACCGATCGTGCATCGTCCGCCGAACTTCACGGTTGAACGCACAAACCAGGGTTTTAGCTGCGGTGTCTTCCAATATCGAGTTGGAGGGAGTGGATCCGGAAGCCGCTACAGATCAGCGGCAACTCTTCTGGCTGGTATTTCCACCGATCATGTTGCCGATCTTCCTGGCGGTCATCGACAGCACGATCGTGACGACGGCGCTGCCGGCAATGGCAGCCTCGTTCTCGGCAGTGCAGCGCATTTCCTGGGTCGTCATCGGCTATCTCGTGTCAAATACGATTGCCGCGCCTGTCTACGGGCGACTGGCCGACATGTTCGGTCGGCGGCGACTGATGCAGATGGCGATCGGTCTGTTCTGCGCCGCCTCAGTGCTGTGCGCGCTCAGCACCAGCCTACCCATGCTCGTCATGTCCCGCGTGGTGCAAGGGCTGGGCGGTGGCGGACTGATGACCCTGTCGCAGGCGTTGATCGGGGAGCGTGTGCCGAGGCGCGAGCGGGGGCATTTTCAGGGATACCTCGCGGCTGTGATCGTGATCGCCAGCACTGTCGGTCCGGCCGCTGGCGGGCTTCTAACCGAAGCATTTGGCTGGCGTTCGGTATTTTGGGTCAATCTGCCGGTCGGTTTCGTGGCGATGGTTCTTGTCCGGCGGTTGCCGAGAGCCAGTCAACGCGGCTCGCGAGCGTCATTTGACGGCTTGGGCTTGCTCTGGCTGGTACTGTGGATAGTGCCACTCCTGCTCGGGCTGGATCAGATGCAACAACTTGCGCTTGCGCGGGTGCCACTGATTGGCGGTCTGCTGGCGGTCGCTTTCTTCTCGGCCATCATCCTGGTGCGACACGAATGGCAGATCGGGGTACCACTGATTCCTGTCCGTCTGCTGCGCGATCCCTCGATCTGGCGAGCCAATGCGATGGCGGGGTTTTCCGGCGCGTCGCTGACGTCTCTGGTGACCTTCCTGCCAATCTATCTGCAGGTGGTCGGTGGTGCGTCTCCTGGCATGGCCGGATATCTGATGCTGCCGTTCACAGCGGGCGTCGGGATTGGTTCGATCATCGCGGGTCGATTGATTTCGGTCACGGGACGGACAGCGTTGATACCCGGGATCTCCTTCCTGGCGACGTTCGCGGCGTACGTGGCGGCCGGAGTCTGGGTGGCGGATCTGGACCGGGTCGAGCTTGCCTGGCTGATCGCGGCTGGCGGGTTCTTTCAGGGGACAGCGATGCCCGTGGCACAAATCACGGTTCAGCACCTTGCCGGGCCGCGCATGCTGGGGGCCGCCGCCGGGTCGGTGCAATTAACCCGGTCGCTGGGGTCGGCGCTGGGCGTCTCTATCGTTGGCATGGTGTTGTTCGCCACGCTGGCCAGCAGAGACAGCCGTGTCGCAGCCGTGTTCGCCGATATGGTGGAGCAGGGAAAGTCGGCCATGGATCATCTCCCAGCTGCGGCGCAACACGCGATGCAATCGCAGATCATCGCGGGATTTCGAGCGGCGTTTTTTACCATTTCGATATTTTCAGCCAGCATCTCGCTGTTGGCCTGGACGATGCCGTTGCGGCGCGCCTAATGGCGCTCGGAAGAACTCGCTCGGCGCTGGTGAATTACGCGATGACGCGCTCGTCGGGTACCGCTCGCGCGTCCGTCTCGTATTCGAGGCAGACATTCGGTGGGCGGGCGAAATGTCAGGTCAACCCATGCGACCCCGCGCCGCGCGCGACCAGAAGGTCGGCAACAAAGTTGTGGGTCGCAATCACCTATCCAGGCGACAGCGCGAAACGGCATCGCATGGGCGTCTCGCCCGCTCGCCGAGGGCACCACAGACATCGCGTGGGAGATCGGTGGCGCTCCGGGCGACGGTGTCTTTGGCGCGGCGATCTTACAGTCCATCGACTTTTTTTGAAGCAGTGATGCCTGGGCGGTTGTTGCCGATGCTGGCACGTCTAGTACCCCAGCGTGACGTCGACTTCCTGGAGCGGTTGCCCGCCTTCCTCGATGCGTCGGATATTCGCCACGATCTCGGTCACGAGCTGACCAACCGTCGGCCGCCGCGCCACATGCGGCATCACCGTAACCTTGGGATGGCCCCAGAGCGGGCTGGTCGGCGGCAGCGGCTCCGGCGACAGCGCGTCCAGCGTGGCATACGATAACTGCCCTGAATCCAGTGCCTTGATCAGGTCCTCGTCGATCACGTGCCCACCGCGCCCGACATTTACCAGCATCGCCCCACGCGGCATCATGGCAAAGGTACGCGCGCAGAATATGCCCTCGGTTTCCCTCGTCAGCGGCAACAGGCAGACCGCGATGTCCGTCTGTTGCAGAAACCGTTCGAGCTGGTCGGGGCCATAAAAGATCGGCACAGCAGGGTTGTCCCTTGGTGTGCGGACCCAGGCGTGCACCTTGAACCCGAGAGACTGCAACACGAGCGCCGGTGGCTTCGCCATCATGCCGAAGCCAAGAAACCCGACCCGCCTTTGTTCGGGGCGCACAATTGTCGTGCGGCGCCACTCCCGCCGCGCCTGCGCCGCCTGATAGCCGGGTATGTCACGATGCAAGCGAAGAACATGCATGATGACGTATTCGGTCATCATGGGATCGCCGCCGGGCGGCTCTATCTTGCAGAGCGGCGCGCGTGGCAGTTTGGGGTGGTTGACAAAAGACTCGACCCCGGCAGAGCGACTGAACATGGCTTTCAAATTGGGCAACAACGGAATGGAATCAAAGTCCGGATGCATGAAGGCAAGATACTCGATATCCGCCAGGTTTCCTGCGTCGGGCCAGATGCGGATCTCCAGCTCCGGCAGCTGCTCCGTGAACGTGTCGCGCCACGCCGCGGCGTTGCCGATACGTTTGTCGAGATCAACGATGAGCAGCGCCATGGACGGTTCCTAAGCTATTCCAGCAGAGTGTGACGCGAAGGGATCGCCACGGCCGCTTTACCACTTGTAGACCCTCTGCAGCGTCCCTCCCATGAGGGCCGCCTTGTCGCTCTGGGACAAGCGTTTGGTGTCCCGGAACGGCGCGACGCCCTGCTCATAGGTCAGCATGTGGATCGTCCGCGTCCAGTCGGTGCCCCACATACAACGCTCCAGCCCGAACGCATCAATGACTCGCAGCACCGGTTCCCAGATGTCGTCGTAGGGGAACGGCTGGTGCGACATCGTGCAAGCGCCGCTGACCTTGACCATCACGTTGGGGTATTGAGCCAAATCGAGCAGCTTCGGCAGATCAGCCCACACGTCGGCGGGAACCGGCGGGCGAGCCGGTTGCAGCAGGCCGAGATGGTCGATCACGATGACCGTATCGGGGTGTCGCTGGATGTGCGGCAGGCCTTTGTCGAGGATGCCCCAGCAAAGCAAGTTGACCGGCAGACCATGCCTCGCGGCAGCGGCGAACGCGCGGTTCAGACCGGGATGGTCGGCCTCCATCGGCAGGCCCTCGCGCATGCGAATGCGTATGCCACGTGCACCCGGTGTCGCCGCCCATCTCGCCACCACAGCGTCGATCGCCGGATCGGTTGCATCGACCGGCGTCACGACGCGAAACTTGTCCGGATAGGTGCTGTATACCTCCAGCGCGTAGCTCGGATCGTACTCATAGGCGCTGAACGACGACACCATGATCGCGCCCTCGACGCCGACACTGTTCATCGCTGCAACCATCTGCTCGCCGGTGGCCGAGTCGAGCCCGTGTGAGGGGCTCGCCCACGGCCGGCCGGGATGGTTTCGATCGAAGGGATGAACCTGAACGTCGATCACTGGCATGGCCGTCTCCCTGCTGGTTGGCCGATTGTCCGTTATCGCGAGCCGATTGCCCAGAGCGGCAAACGCGGTGCCGAGTCAAGCTCGGACGGAAGGTCACGCTTGTTCCGCCCTTCGCCTCGCGGGAAACTCGCAGGCACGCTCGGTACGGCGCCACTGGCGCAACTTTGTGCGTCGGCAGCATCGCGGCGATGGCAACAAGACAGGCGGCATTGTCGCATCGAATGCTCGGTATGAAATTACGGTCGATAGGCGCGGTCTACCGCATCACAACGTACTCGCAGCCACGACATGCGGAGGTAATGTTTCTAAAACCTTGTGCGCGGCATCTTCGGCGCCAAGACAACCTGCGATATCGACGACGAGATTGGCCTTCGTCCAGGAACGCTTGAAATATGTGATGTCCTTTCTGATTTCTTGACGATAGGCGCGCTTCTCGTCTTCGCTAAGAATCTTGTAAATCTCCCGGGAATCGATGTCGTAGAACGTGATGCGTTTAAGAATGTTCTCTGGAGTATCAACGAGAACGATGATAAAAGTGTCCTGCATCGTTTTCACGACTTTCCCGCACGCCCCCATGAGACCGCTTGGCGGCAGGGCGATAACGCAATCCCGACTTTCTTCACGAGACAGAACGTGCCGAAGGGCCTTCGCAACGTCGCGCCGGAAACCGTTGCTGGTCAGATGGCTGTTCTGCAGGCGCTCGATCGAGGTTCCGAAAAATAATTGGACTTCCGCATCTAGATCGTAGAACCGCCGCGTAAGGAGATCGGCCAATCTCGCTCCGACGGTCGTCTTGCCGACGCAGGAGACGCCACCAATCAATATCCTCATGTCGACTCCCCTACGAAGTGCCAGAGTCGCACGAATGGCAGAGCCCAAGGCAGAGTGCAATCAATCGCGCTGATTTCACCACCGATGATCCTCAGGAACTGCGACGCCTTCCCGGATTGCGAATGGCCGAGGACGACACTGACGACGATTTCCTTGTCGCCGGGCCGATCAAGGCCGGCAAAGGTCTCCTCTCGGGTGAGCAAGCCGCCCTCGGGATCAGGTTCGTCGGCACAGTTGATGTTTGTGCCTCGTGGACCTGCCCAGGGTACTGTCGGCCGCAATGGTCGTCACCCGACGACAGGTTGAACCGCACATGACGATCTCGTCTGCGTTGCAAGTGCCGACCATCGGATCGTCGAGCCTGGCCATGCCGCCGAGCTGCCATCGATGCGCAGGCGCGGCCTCGGCGTTCACCAACCGGGTCGGTTTCCTGAGCTCCGGCGGCACGCTACGCTGCGCGACGGCGCCCTGAGAGGAGACCACCAACATGCTGCGGGAGGAACTGATCTTCGTCGGCACCTGTGACATTGCAGGTCACGTACGCGGCAAAGGCTTTCCTGCGCGCGAGATCGATGCACGCCGGCGCAAGGGAGTCGGCTGGACGCATTCGAACCTCATGCAGACGGCGTTCGGGCCGATCTGGGACACCCCGTTCGGCACCGCCGGCGATCTGATGATCGTTCCGGATACGACAGCCGAAGTGTGCGTCGATTTCGGCGACGGCTCGGCAACGGAGCACTTCTTCCTCGGCGACATACGCAACACGGACAGCTCGCCGTGGGAGTGCTGTCCGCGTGAGTTCTTGCGTCGTGGCATTGCAGCGGTGCATGCCGCAGCCGGATTGCAGCCGATTGCGGCGTTCGAGCAGGAGTTTGTTTATACCGGGAGTGAAGATCGACCAGGCGACGCCTATGCGCTCGGTGCGTTCCGGCGCGCGTGCACGTTCGGCGAAACATTCGTCGCCGCGATGCGGGCCGCGGGCATAGTGCCGGACAGTTTTCTGGCGGAGTACGGCGCGCGGCAGTTCGAGTTCACCGTCGCCCCGGCTCCGGCGCTGGCGGCAGCGGATCATGCAGTGATCGCGCGCGAGATGGCACGTGCTGCGGCGTTCCGTCACGGGCATCGCGCGGTGTTTTCGCCTATGCCGGCGCCGGAGGGCGTCGGTAATGGTGTCCATATCCACATGAGCCTGCGCGAGGCGCCGGGACGGCCAGTCACGCACGATCCGACCGGCATGCTCGGACTCAGCACACCGGCGCAGCATTTCTGCGCGGGCGTGCTCTATCATCTGCCGGCGATTACGGCGGTGACGGCGCCGTCGCCGGTCTCCTATCTACGGCTGACGCCCAACCGATGGGCCCCAACGGCGATCAACATCGTGCAACAGGATCGCGGCGCCGCGCTGCGCGTCTGTCCGGTTTTCGCGGCGGCGGACCCGGACGACGTGGCCCGGCAATTCAACATCGAGTTTCGCGTGTGTGACGGCGCCGCATCGCCCTATCTGGCGTTGGGGGCCGTACTGTTCGCGGGCGCGGACGGGCTGCGGCAGAAGCTCGCGTTGCCGGCGCCGTCAGAGCACGCGCCCGCCTTGCCGCGCACGCTGGACGATGCGTTGCAGGCGATGGAGGCGAGCGAGGCGGTGCGCGCCTGGTTCGGCCCCGTGTTTCTGGAGGCGTATCTGCGCCACAAACGGTCGGAGCTTGCGCATGTCGCGGAGTACGCGGTGGCGGAACTGTGCCACCGGTACGCGGATGTTTACTGAATGAGGGCGCCTCTCCCGCGTGCGCGACAGATCGGGTTGCACAGCACCGAGGGTGCGGATGATGCATAGAGAACCGCACCAGCCTTAGCCGTCACGCTGGTCCGTCGCGCGTAGATCCACTGCGCGGCCCGGTCCCGTTTCACGGGCGAGGTTGCCTCAAACCGACCGCCCGTCCACACTCTCTGGCCACCGAGACGGCACGCCGTTTCGCCAACCGAGGGAACTTCCGCCACCATGCCTGACGCAAATAGCCGCTTTTCCGGCCTGACTCCACTGTTGTCTCCGCGCTCGATTGCCGTACTCGGCGCCTCGTCGGATCCCACACGCATCGGCGGACGGCCAATCGCTTATTTGAAGACGCAAGGCTTTGGCGGCGCAATCTACCCGGTCAATCCGAACCGCAGCGACGTACAAGGCATCAAGGCGTATCCATCCGTCGAATCTTTGCCCGAAACCCCCGACGTGGCGATCATCGCGGTTCCCGCAGAAATCGCCACGCAGGCCGTCATCGACCTGGCCGCGCGCGGCACGAAAGCAGCGCTCATGTTCACCGCCGGCTTCGCCGAGGTGGACGACGCCGGCGCGGCAGCGCAGTCCAACCTGGTGAAGATCGCGCGCCGCGGCGGCATGCGCATCCTTGGGCCCAACTGCCTCGGCGTATTCGACGCGCGCACCGCCTATTACGCGACATTCTCCACGTCGTTTGATTCCGGCTGGCCGGTGCCGGGACGGATCGGCATCGCCTCGCAGTCCGGCGCCTACGGCACGCATCTTTACACGCTGGCGCGGAATCGCGGTATCGGCGCGTCGCTGTGTATCATGACCGGCAACGAGGCTGACGTGACGGTCGGCGAATGTATCGGCTGGCTGGCGGAAAATCCGGAAGTCGATGTGATCGCCACTTATCTGGAAGGCATCCGCGAGGCACCGAACCTGATCGCTGCTCTGGAAGTCGCGCGCGCGGCGAAGAAACCGGTGATCATGCAGAAGGTCGGCCGCAGTGAACTCGGCGGCAAGGCCGCGAAATCACACACCGCCTCGATCGCCGGCGACGACGCGGTAACCGAGGCGGTGATGCAGGAATTCGGCGTGGTGCGGGCGCGCAATTCGGAGGAGATGCTCGACATTGCGCACACCGCGACTCGCAAGATCTATCCGGTGAAGAACACGCTCGGCGTAATCACTGTGTCGGGCGGTGCCGGCGTGCTGATCAGCGACGTGGCGACAGATGTCGGCCTGCCGATGCCGGAGATGCCGGAAGCGTCACAGAAGTACCTGCGCGAGCTGGTGCCCTTTTGTGCGCCACGCAATCCGATCGACGCGACGGCGCAGGTGGGAAACGACGTAACGCTGGTCAACAAGTTCGCCGAGGCGGTGCTGCGCGACGGCGGCTATTCCTCGATCCTGGGCTTTTTCAGCATGACCGCGTCGGCGCGACGCTGGCCACTGACGCGCGAACAACTGAACCTGGCGAAGGCGAAGTATCCCGATCGGCTCTACGTGCTGTCGATCATCGCGCCACGCGACCGGATCGAGGAGCTGGAGGCGGACGGCTGGGTATGCCACGAGGATCCGACACGCGCAGTGGTGGCGATCGAGGCCATGGGCCGCTTTGGCCGTGCGTTCGCGACCCCGCCGGGTGCACCGCCACCGGCGGTGCATCCGGTGCCATTGCCGGACGCGACTCCCTCCGAGGCTGAGGCAAAACGGCTGCTGGCGTCTGCGGGAATCATGTCAGCGCCCGAGCAGGTGTGCGCCAGCGCCGACGAGGCGGTGGCGGCTGCGGAGGTGTTCGGCTTCCCGGTGGTGATGAAGATCCTGTCGCCGGACATCCTGCACAAGTCGGAAATCGGCGGCGTGCTCCTGGGCGTATCGTCCGATGCGGCGGTACGCGACGGCTACGATCTGCTGATCGCGCGGGCGAAGCGCGTAGCACCGGACGCCCGCATCGAGGGTGTCC
Organism: Acetobacteraceae bacterium; assembly: GCA_030037665.1. Taxonomy (GTDB): domain Bacteria; phylum Pseudomonadota; class Alphaproteobacteria; order Acetobacterales; family Acetobacteraceae; genus JASHVB01. The sequence goes on along the minus strand of JASHQG010000079.1, from coordinate 1,105 downwards.
TGGTGGCGAAGCAGTTGCAGGGCGGCGTGGAGTGCATTCTGGGGATCCATCGCGATCCGGTATTCGGACCGATCGCGATGTTCGGTTTGGGCGGAATCTTTGTCGAGGTGATGAAGGACGTGGTGTTCCGGCGCTGCCCGTTCGGCGCGGATGCGGCGGAGGAGATGATACGCTCGATCAAGGGAGCCCCGCTGCTCCTGGGTGCGCGGGGGCGGCCTCCGGTGGACATCCATGCGCTGGCGCAGATGCTCGCCCGGCTGTCGGCGTTCGCAGCTGCAGCGGGGCCGGCGTTACGGTCGGTGGATCTGAATCCGGTGTTCGCTATGCCCGAGGGGCATGGCGCGTTCGCGGTGGATGCCGTGCTGGAAGTGGGATGAGTCCGCGGTGATCGCGGCGGGCGGCACCGCCGCAGCTCAGCCATCTTCGGCAGGAGATGGCTGCGGCCTCGTCTCGCGCGCCATGGCACATCCGTTCCAGCACGCGTTTCGATCGCATCCCGGCCGGCGGCTACGGTTTCGGCGGGGGCGGGCAACGACGGGTCCGACGGCGGCAGACGCGCACCATCAGTCGGACGTACCGTGGGAAACCGCGCGCTGCTGAAGCAAGAGCAGCGTCGACGCGATACCGGGGGGGGCCGGTTCCAGGCCCAGCATAAACGTTGGTTCGAGAATGAGGCCAACCTCGTCGAAAATGAGCGTGGCAGAAATAAGGACAGCGCGATCGTAGTCTTACCATCAGCTTCAGCTGACGCGAGTGCCCCTTGCGCTGCGAATTCGACGAGTCGGCCAACTGCGCACGAACCCGCGGCAGATCTCGGCTCAGGGCCTGACCCAAGTACGAATTGAATCCGGAACTCGCTAGGCACGACGCGAAATTCGTTTGGATGAAAAACGGAAAGTCCGCTCAACGCGCTGCGCCATCCCGCTTCGATGTCGCCGCGCGGCGTGCGAGTGTTGGCTTGGCCGTGAAGCTGCTTCGGCGCGCGTTCGCTGATTCGGGCTCGCCCGTCTTGGCCGCCGGCGGACGGCCGCGCTTGCCGGTGGATTGGGACGGCAACGTCACGACGCCGCGCTTGGTCGCCATACCCTTTTTCGACGCCGCCTCC
>JASHQG010000767.1 GCA_030037665.1 Acetobacteraceae bacterium | reverse complement strand
TACTTGAAGGACCTGCAGGGCAAGGAGAAGAAACGTGGACGCCAACACTGACGTGGCAGATCGCGCGCTCGTTGTCTCACGCCTGATCGATGCACCGCGCGCACTCGTGTTCAGGGCGTGGACGCAGCCCGAGCAGGTCGCGCGATGGTGGGGACCACAGGGCTTCACCACGATCCATTGCGACATGGATATTCGCGTCGGCGGCAAGTACCGCTGCGGCATGCGATCGCCGCAGGGCACCGAACACTACAGAGTCGGCGTCTATCGCGAGATCGTCGAACCCGAGCGCATCGTCTTCACGTTCGCCTGGGAAGACGCCGACGGCAATCCTGGTCACGAACTACTCACCACCGTGACCTTCGAGGAGCGTGGCACAAAGACCCTGCTCACACTGCGTCAGCGCACGTTCCAGACAACGGACCAGCGCGACAGCCATGTCGCTGGCTGGACAAGCTGTCTCGAGCGGTTCGCCGAATATATCACCACCTTCTGAGGAGATCGGATCATGCAACATCAGGTCGTATCACGCGAAGAGTGGCTAACAGCGCGCGCCGAGCTGCTGCGCAAGGAGAAGGAGTTTACCCGTCTTCGTGATCAATTGACCCAGGAACGTCGCGCGTTGCCCTGGGTGAAGGTCGAAAAGGCCTACGTGTTCGATGGGCCCAGTGGCAAAGAGACGCTGGACGATCTGTTCGATGGCCGCAGTCAGCTGGTCGTGAAGCACTTCATGTTCGGTCCCGATTGGTCTGAAGGCTGCGTCGGCTGTTCCTTCGAAATGGACCAGGTGCAAGGCGCGTTGATCCACATCAAACACCACGATGTCGCCTACGCCGTCGTCTCCCGCGCACCATTTCCGAAGATCGAGGCTTTCCGGCGGCGCATGGGTTGGCCGATCAAATGGGTCTCATCCTGCAACAACGACTTCAATTACGACTTCAATGTATCGTTCACGCCCGAGGAGATCGCCAACAATACCGCCTACTACAACTATCGGCAGGGCGCGCCTGTGATCGATGAGATGTCCGGCCGCAGCGTATTCTACAAGGACGAGCAGGGCCAGATCTTTCACACCTACTCATCGTTCGCGCGTGGCGGAGAGTTGTTCCTCACCAGCTACGCCTTCCTTGACATCACGCCGAAAGGCCGCGACGAGACGATCAACGGTAATTTGACAGACTGGGTGCGCCACCACGATCGCTACGACGCCACCGCCGCGTAGTCAGACCAGCCCCGGAGATATGGCCTGTCGTGATGATGCGTTGAGGGGATCGTCATGCTCTGTTGGCGGCCGAGCCGGACGGGCGGCTGTTCCGCATGATGGCGCCCACCGGCCGGGAGAAGCGTGAGGATCCGGCGCGCTTATTCGATGGTCTCCGGTAACGCACCAGCCTTACGTCGAGGTCACCAGCGTCCTGGCGAGTCGGCGAGATGAGCGCCGCCCGCTTTTGCGGTCGGGCATAGCAACATGGTGGACGATCAGATTTTGGTTTGATCGCGAGCAACGTCTGGGAGGCCGAGCCCTGTTTGATCTCGCGATCCATAGTAAGTTGCGAGGATGCGACGTCGTCAAAGTGAAGATAGCCGATTTTGTCAGTAGATGGCAGTGCGGTCGCGTGCAATCGTCGTTCAGCAGAAGACAGGTCGGCACGGGCGGTTCGAGTTGCTTGAGTCGGCTTGCAGTCGCATTATTGCCTGGCTTGAATGGCGCGGCGGCACGCTCGATGACTTCGTCTTTCCGAGCCGGATCGATCATGCAGATCATATCAGCACCTGTCAGATTGCAGGCGTAGTCGATGACTGGGTGACAGCCAACGGGTCGCGCAGAGCAGACTAAGGCACCGACTCATTACGCCGAACCAAAGCCTCTAACATCTACAAACCGACGAGCAACCGGCGCGCAGGACAGATGCTGCTCGGTCACACGACGATCGAAAGCACGATCGGTATGTCGGGGTTGACGACGAAGGCTCACGCGCGCTTGGGAAACGCACAGACGTGTCGTGGTCGGGCCAGCTCTTCTGTCACGCTCACGGCAAGCCGGTCCAATTCCTGTCTTCGGGCCAGAGCGGACTTTCCGCGCCAAAGCAAGCTACCTGGGATAAACGACAGCACGGATGGCTGCACCTCCCGGACGAGATCGTCAGCTACCCGCAAAGTCCTCTCTGGACGGCGCCGCGCGAATGAACTCTGGTCACTCTGAACCGCTGGTTTGATCTCGACCCGTCATAGCCATAGGACGGCCTGCGCCCGACGCGGTAAGCGGACACGCTTTGCGGGGCAGAGGACGATTTGCTTGGCGGGACGTCGCGGTTCATCTCGGGTGCGGTCGGGCTGCTTGGCGCCAAGGCTGCGATCACGTTTGCGCCGGCTTAGCTGACGTACCGGGGCCCTTCACGCCGATCGAACGCGATCTCCTCCCGGCAGTCGTGGCGGTTTGGCCCGTCTGCGGGGGCAACTCAAAGAACGCCTGTGTCGTCGACTGGACGCAGGCGAGGGCGGCCATAGAACGCGCCTGCAGGTGATTGGCCTGGGCTACCGAAAGCGGGGGTACGGTTGATTGCCGTAGCGGTATTCAGGCGACTGGCTGTCGACGGCTGGCACGAAGTGAAAAAGCGAGTGGCAGCCACGGTTTGTCAGGCCAGCGCCAGACACCGTCAGCGCCCTTCACCAGATGCTTGAACATCTGCCATGTAAGGCCGTCGTGCTCGTGCAGCCAGTCAATGTGGAGGCTCGCGTCGATCAGCCCGGTGATGATGTCCGAGAGGCGATGCAACCAGGTGTGCGCGGTTGCGTGGATCAATGTCGCCGTCTCATCGATGTAGTCCGGATGCTCCATTACGATTGCATCGCGTGAAAAATATGGGACGAAGAATCCCGGGCGCCCGTCCGACTGCCGGGCAGCATCGTCGAGCACCATGGCAATCGGATGCATCTCGGCCAGGTAGAGCGCGCCACCAGGCCTGACGAAGAACGCAACAATCTCCGCCCATCGGATGATATCGGGGAGCCACCAGATCGCGCCCCACGTCACGAACACCTGGTCGAAGCTGGAGGGTTCGGGGATCGCGTTGCACGCATCGTAAAGGTCGGCCTGAACGAAACGGGCGCGATCAGCCAGTCCAAGTTCGTCCGCCAGCGCTCGCGCCGCATTGATGGCTGGTTCCGAGAAGTCCAACCCGGTGACACTGGCACCGCGCTGCGCCAGGATCAGCGTGTCACGTCCGAAATGGCATTGCAGGTGAAGTATCCGCTGTCCGGCGACAGGACCCAGTTCGCTCTCTACGATGGCGCCGAACTTGCCGTGTCCTGCCCGCAGGTCATCAAGGCCATAGCCGCGTGGCCCGGTATGCAGCGCGACCAGCTCATCCCAGTGTGCCCGGTTGATCGATCG
>JASHQG010000766.1 GCA_030037665.1 Acetobacteraceae bacterium | reverse complement strand
GGCATGAAGTCATCCGGCCTGGGCCGCGAGGGATCCAAGTACGGGATCGAGGACTACCTGGAGATCAAGTACCTGGCCGTCGGCGGTATCGGCACCTGAGGTCTCGCGGCGCGGGACCCGGGCCGGCTGTGCGCCGTCAGGTCTCGCGCGCGGCACCCGGATAGTCGGGGTCGGTGATGAACGGATAGGGGCCGGGGAAGCGTTCCACGTAGGCCATGTGCGAGACGATACCGCCGTCCGCCGTCCAGCGGTGCAACTGGAACGCCCCCGGCTCAAACGTGAACGCCGCCGGGTCGTGCGGGCCGAGCGACAGCTCCACCTGATGCGCGACCGACGGCGCGATCGAGGCGATCGCGTGGGCGACGCGCGTCACGATCGGCCGGTGGTGGTGGCCGCAGATGATGCGCTCCACCTGCCGGTGCCGGGCAATGACAGCAACGAACTCGTCGGCGTTGTGCAGGTTGATCCGATCCATGTGGGCAATGCCGCAGAGAAACGGCGGATGGTGCATCGCCACGATCGTCGGCCTGTCCGGTGCCGCCGCCAGCGTACGGTCGAGGAAGTGAAGCTGGTCGTGGTTCAGATGGCCGTGGGCGGCGCCCGGGACGACCGTATCCAGCATCACCAGCCGCACCGGATAGTCATCGACCGCGTAGTGGATGTAATGCGGGTCGTCGGTCACGCCGCGCAGATGGCCGAGACCCTCACGCAGCGTGTTGCGCCGGTCGTGGTTGCCGGGAATGACGAACACCGGCTGCGTGATGTACCGGCGGAGCATGCCGGCGAGGTTGATGTATTCCTCGACCTGTCCGGATTCGGTCAGATCGCCCGTCAACACCACGACGTCGGGCGCGGGCGTGAATGCCGCCACCGCCTGCAAGGCACGCTCGGTGAACATGTTGGTTTCGGAAACCCGGTTCGCGGGCTTGCCGACGGGGCGCACGTGCAGGTCGGTGAGCTGGCAGATCAGCATCGACGGGTTCCTTGTCGTGGAGACCGCCTATTGTGGCAGACCTCGCGCTGCCCGTCGCCCCGATCGGTCTCTATTTGCGTCGACCTCGGCGGCCGCGCATTCTGCGGTGCACGACAACACCCTTGCGCGAAGGAAACAGCACAATGTCCCTGCCGCTCGGTTATTTGCCGGATACGCACTATCCCGATCCGCGAATCGAGCGACTGGACCCGCGTTTCACCTACAAGCAGGGCAACGCGGCCATTGAGCGCATCGCCACGGGCTTCCGCTGGGCCGAGGGGCCGGTGTATTTCGGTGACGGCGGCTATCTCCTGTTCAGCGACATTCCCAACAACCGGATCATGCGCTGGCTGGAGGAAGACGGCCATCTGTCCCCCTTCCGCGCACCATCGAACTACAGCAACGGCAACACGCGCGACCGCGAGGGTCGATTGGTCAGCTGCGAACATGACGCGCGGCGTGTCACGCGTACAGAGCGTGACGGACGGATCACCGTGCTGATCGACCGGTTCGAGGGCAAACCGCTGAATGCACCAAACGACGTGGTGGTGGCATCGGACGGCGCGATCTGGTTCACCGATCCGGGCTACGGGATCGACGGCCCGTACGAGGGACACAAGGCCCAAGCGGAGCTCGGCCGCAACGTCTACCGGCTCGATCCGCGTGGTGACGCGACGATCGTCGCCGACGACTTCGTGCGCCCGAACGGCCTCTGCTTCTCGCCCGATGAGCAAAAACTGTACGTGGTGGACAGTGGCGTATCACACGGCGGTCCGGCACACATCCGCGTTTTTGCCGTCGACGGTGCCCGGCTGCGTCAGGGCCGCGTGTTTGCCGATTTCACGCCAGGGATGACCGACGGCGTGCGCTGCGACGTGGACGGCAACGTGTGGTGCAGCATGGGCTGGGGCGATCCCGGGGAAGACGGTGTGCGCTGTCACGCCCCCAATGGCGAGCTGATCGGCAAGGTGCATCTGCCGGAAACCTGCGCCAATCTCTGCTTCGGCGGGAAGAAGAAGGACCGGTTGTTCATGTGCGCGAGCACGTCGGTCTATGCGCTCTACGTCAACGGGCAGGGGGCCTGACCGAGGCCGTCCCGGCCGCGGCCGAGCGATCGCGCTGCGCCGCACCGAGGGTGAGGGACCCATGGCACGCTCCGCAAGCGCGTCGCTCGGTCATCCGCCGTCGTTCTGCTCGCCGCGCTCGCCCGCCGGAGGCGGAAAGGCTCTGTTGACCTACGCCGCCACCTTCAGCGCCGGCGCGAGGTTGAAGCTCGCCTCGGTTTTGGAGCGGATCTCGGCGAGCGTTACGTCGGGTGCGATGTCCAAGAGCGTGACCCCGTCCTTGCCGATCTCGAATACGCCGAGCTCGGTGATCACAAGGTTCACCACACCCGCTCCGGTCAGCGGCAGCGTGCAACGGTGCAAGAGCTTCGGCTTGCCGCCGGCGGTATGCTCCATCAGCACCACCACACGTTTCACCCCGGCGACGAGGTCCATCGCACCACCCATCCCCTTCACCATTTTACCGGGGATCATCCAGTTCGCGAGATCGCCGTTCTCTGCCACCTGCAACGCGCCAAGAATCGAAATGTCGATGTGCCCGCCACGCACCATCGCAAAGCTGCCGGCGGAATCGAAGAAGCTGGTGGTCGGCAGCTCCGTCACCGTCTGCTTGCCAGCATTGATCAGGTCGGCGTCTTCATCGCCCTCGAATGGAAACGGGCCCATGCCGAGCATGCCGTTCTCGGAATGCAATTGGATCGACATCCCCTCCGGAATGTGGTTGGCCACCAGCGTCGGAATGCCGATGCCGAGATTGACGTAGAACCCGTCCCTCAGCTCACC
>JASHQG010000765.1 GCA_030037665.1 Acetobacteraceae bacterium | reverse complement strand
ACATGGCGCGGCGCGAGGTGCCCTGCGCGACACGGGATACCGGTGGAAAAGTGCGCGAGGCCTTGTTCGCACGCCTCGCCGCGGCTGATGACCGTGTCCATACGCGGGCGCTCGACCGGGCGGGTGCAGATTGCCGCCCAGTCTTGCAGCCGTTCAGCCTCGCAGGCGACGCAGAAGGCATTCGCGGTGAAACGGGGTGACCAGTGCCCGTTCCGGCAAGGCTGGCCGGCATAGTACTGCGCGCGCCCCAGGGTGCGCGCTTGCTGACGGGTGATTGCGCTCATCACGCGTACTGCCGGCGTCTACGCTGCTGGGGGGTCACGATGCCCAGCGGATGCGCGTTGACCTCGGTGAACCGTGTCACCACGGCAATATGCGAGCCCGGCAGCCGTTCGCGCAGCGACCCCGTCTTGTACGGCTGCTCGGTGACGTGCGAGGTGACCCAGATCGCCGCCAGATCTGAACGCTGTCATTGCGTCCATCCGGCATTGAGCCATGGAGCGGGAAAATCATTCGCCATAGGCGGAATCAGGGAGAGTCATTGGCGACTTGGCACGGCGACTCAGAACCGGGCCGCAGGATGATCGACGGGTTCACGTCTATGACGATCGCTCGCTCGATCTCGAAGCGATGGCCTTCGATGCGGGGATGTTAGTTGCCCAGATTCGCGTGTTGCTGGGAAACGGTCGCCGCCAGACAAAGCGGGCGGTGTTCTGTTATCTGGCCGGCGCGATTATCTTCCTTGTCCCATTTGGCAGGCATCGGAGACGGCGGCCTGCACTCGTATTCCCTATGTGGTGGTGCTTTTCGTGATTTGCGGACTGTTCTGTCTGTCCGCGTTCTATAACGCATTGGTGAACTGGGAATGTCGCACGGAGCGGCTCATCTCCTGGCGTGAATTCCTAAACACGGATGACAGCTGGTGGCCGTCGTGATCGAACAAATCGAAGCCAATCCCCCTGCTCGGCCGGATGACGCGGCCGGCCAGGGCTTTGCGCGACAGCTTGCCACGATGAAGCGTCGGGTTGCGAAGCGGAACGAACCACCGATAACCCGGCCAGACTATGAGTGGATTCTCGAGGATATCGAGCCGTGGGCGTCGGCGGAATGGCAGATGTCAGCCTCGCCGCCCGGTTACTACCTGTTGGCGTTGAAGATGACGGAGGACTTCCTGGCGCAGCAACCGCTAACCTCGCCGCGCATCAACTGGTCGGTGTATCGCATGAAGAATGACTGCCGACGCGATCTGGCGGATCGTGGATCAGCGCGGAGTCGTAACCGACGCGCCGATTCGGTTGGATCGCGGATGCTCCGCGATCAGCCGTCGCGGCTCGTCGCAGCCGACCTTTTCGGGGACGGTCCGTCTATCCTTAGCGTCGCGCCGTCCTGCCGGGTCACTTCGATGATCGTCTCGATCCGGATAAGGCGCTCCTTCATGTCGCGCACTTCGTCGGCGGAACGGTCGACCTTCCCCATGATCGACTGCACGCGCTCATCGATCAGGATGACCGATTTGATGGCAGCAATGGCTTCGCTGTAGAGGCTCATGTGCCACGCTTCATGCGGGCGAGGTCGGACAGCGTGGCGTCAAGCTTTCGGTCGACACGGTCGATTTCGCGCAACGTCTCTGTATGTGTGGTCGCCAGGCTCGCCAGCAATGCTCTCAGCTCCGCGGCGTCTCGCTCCGTTTCTCCGTCGTAGGCCGCGACGGCGCGTCGGACGAATTCAGCCGTGGAAATCTGCCCCGCCCGGGCCGCCTTAGAATCCAGCGCCGCCTTCTCCTCGGGGGTCATTAGGACCACAACTCGCTCGCTCGCTGGCATCGCCGCTCTCGTCTGTGAACATGTGCATGACAATGTGCACGAGAGGGCGCGATTGCAAGTGGGGGCGCCGTAGCTGCCGCACACGCCAGAGGTGCCGTTGCTCACGACTCGCCCTCCTGAGCGAACAGGCGACCGGCCACACCGATCAAAAGAGCCGTGGAGTATCGGTATCGGCGGCTGGCGTTCGCGGGCTGAACGGGTCGCCCTGGCGCATGGCGTCATCGATGCGCCGGCAGGCGAGGTCGAAGTAGCGTGGCTCGATTTCGATGCCGACAGAGGGCCGGCCGAGCTTGATGCACGCGACGCCGGTGGTGCCGGACCCCATGAAGGGGTCACAGACGGTCTGGCCGTTGTCGCTGCACCAACCGACAAGCCAATCGATATGGATCTGGGCCCGGCTGTTCGGGTGACCGTTGTTGGGCCGGTGCATCGGTTGTGCGGCGGGTGTCATGTTGCCATTTGGAATGATTGTGCCGCAGAAGCACGAAAGGAGTTCAGGATGAAATGAACTGATGTCGTGCCGTACAGCTGCGTAGATGATGAGGGTGGGCCCGTCGGGATCGGTGTTCAGGCGCAGATGTGACTTCCCCGCCATTCATGGTGGGGAGAAGTCACGTCAGGAACTAGGCTAGCATCTGCTAGCATAGGAATTACGCAGAGTATCGATGACGAGCGTACTGATCCGGAACGTCGATAAGACCCTGCACGCTCGCCTCAAGGCGCGCGCCGCAGCAAATCACCGTTCCCTCGAAGAGGAAGCGCGGGAACTCCTGCGCGCCGGCGTCGCCCGACAAGAGCCCCCGGCACGGGAGAATCTCGCTGCCCTTGCCCGGCGTCTCTTCGGCCCCGAGCATGGTGCCGACCTTGACATCCCGCCGCGCGGCTTCGCGCCGGAGCCCATCCCGCCCGACTTCTCCGGCCCTGAGTACGAGTGAGTCGCCAGAGTCGCCCAGCCGTGGTCCTTCTCGACACCAATGTCATCTCGGAGCTGGTCAAGGCGGAGCCGTACCCCGCGGTCGTTGCTTACGCGACTGGCCTGGCACCTGACGCGGTCTTCACAGCGGCGGTGTGCGAGGCCGAGATTCGCTACCGTTTGGCACGCATGCCCGCGGGCCGGAAGCGCGACGACCTGATGGCGCGGATCGAGATTTTCTTCGACACCGGGTTCCGGGATCAGATTTTGCCGTTCAATCGGCTCTGCACCGCACTCTACAGTGAAATCCGCCACCTCCGCGAGGCTGCCGGCAAACCGATCGCGGTCGAGGACGCTATGATTGCTGCAACCGCGAGAGCCCACGGCGCCCAGGCCGTCGTCACACGCAACCTCAAGGACTTTGCCGACTGTGGCATCCCGCTGATCGATCCCTGGGCCGGGCCCTGATGGATGAGCCTATCCCGCCGGCTCGGAGGTAGCGGAAGGCCATGCAACTGGTGGGCGGACCGAACACGAAGCCACTCGTGCCAGGGCGCGGGGCGGTGCAGGGCATCTTCCTCGCCGATCGTGCCGACGTCATGCTGGGCTATTGCAGCAGCGGGCAAGCGGTGATGCGGGACGCGCCAGGCCTGACGAACGTTGCGCTACCGCATTCGCTGACAGTCGGCCCCGCCTACGGACTCGTCGTGCTGACCGATCGTGGACTGGCTGCGCACTTCGCCTTGTTTGTGCTGTCCGAGCGGGGTCAGGCGATCCTTCGCCAGTACGGGTTCGATCCGGTCGGTCTGCCTTGACCGGACATGTCTCTTCGTGTCGTAGTACACAAATGGATATAGCGATACCCAGGGACTGGATGTGACGATGGCCGAGCCCGTGGTACGGTTGCTTGATTCGGTGCGGATTGACGACAGCCGTGAATTCATCGAATTCTGCTTCAGGGACGCTGATGGCACAGAGCAGCCCGTCCAGATCGACTTCGCACACGTCGAATCGCTTGCCGGGTTGTTTCAGCAGGCGTACGTGTCCTGGATGATGGAGGCCGGCCAGGGTGCCAACCGATCGCACGGCGACGGATACGTGTCTGTCCCGCGAGTCGACATCGAATATCCGATCAGCGTCGCCGTGGACCTCATGACCGAGCGTGTCATCGCGATGGTCATGTTGGGCACGCCATTCCAGGCGTGCTATTCAATGCCGACAGAGATCGCGCGTACGCTGGCCGGCGATCTGCGCGGCGCCTGCGATGAGGTTGCGCAACAGAACCCGGCGATTGGCCGATCGACGAACTGATCCCGGCCCTAGTGCACGGACCGGCTTGCACTGTCTCGCGCCGTACCGTGCGCGGCGACGGTCGCCATGGCCTGGACTTGCCATGGCTTGACGGCGAATGACATCACCATCCCCTCCCGCGTGCAGAACGTCATGATCACATCCTGGCCATTCTCGGCCAAGGACATCGTCCAAACGTCCAACGCATGCGGCAGAGAAGCCTCGGTCGGGCGTGGCGCGGCAGTCAGAATCGCGCCGGCACAGCTTTTCGGAAGGGAGAGCGAGACTTTCTGCCCGGCCGCATCGCGCAGCAGCAGGATCAAGTACTGGCCGTCCGGCGACAACCGCACGCTGTCCAGTTCGGCCGCATCGATCCTGCTGGCTTCATTCATAGCGCGGCAGCAACCGCCTTGGTTTCGGTATAGAGTTCCAAGACCTCCTTGCCCATTTCCCGGCCCCAGCCGGATTCCTTGTAGCCGCCGAACGGCAAGGCCGGGTCGCCGAAATTATGGGTGTTCACCCACACCGTGCCGGCACGGATGCGGCGCGCCAGCTTGTGCGCGATACCCAGATCGCGGGTCCACACGCTGGCGGCGAGGCCGTAGTTAGTATTGTTCGCCTCCTTCGCGATCCGGTCCAGATCGTCGTCGTCGAACGGCATCGCGCAGACCACGGGGCCAAAGATTTCGTTGCGTACCACCGACATCTCGGGCCGCGTGTCGGTCAGCACAGTGGGCGCGACGAAATAGCCGGCATTGCCAACACGCTCGCCGCCAGTAACCACACGCGCACCCTCCTTGCGACCCGATTCCAGAAATCCTGTCACGCGCGTGAACTGCTCTTGCGATACCAGCGGACCCATCTGCGTCTCGGGATCAAGGCCCGGGCCGACGCGGATCTTCTCCGCCTCCGATGCGATGCCGTCCATGAGTTTGTCGAACACCCGCTTGTGTGCGAACAGGCGGGAACCGGCGGTGCAGCACTGACCCATGTTGAAGAAGATGGCACTCGCGGTGCC